>CAYWDA010000106.1:0-15557 GCA_964456945.1 uncultured Syntrophomonadaceae bacterium | reverse complement strand
GCCCTGGGTTGTAATTGTTTTGCACGCCCTTGGTAATGCCGACCCTGCCGAAGTGCCCTGGTTTGTCTATGCGATTATCGGTTCCTATTTCGTCTTTTTCAACCTTTTTCCGATCAATATGATTTTGCAATACAAGAAAGTTGGCAAATGGGCAGACTATCTTTACGGTGAAAGAGGTTACATTATATTAAGTTTGCTGGCGAAGAGCGTTTTAGCCTGGCTGGTATTTTCCGGAGTTATGCAGCCAACTTAAAGAGGAAAGGGAGCTGTTCTGCAGCGCTGTCTTTAACTGATTGGCTTGCTGGGCCGATCAGTTATCAGGCTTGTAATGCAGAACTGTTCCCTTTAGTTGTCTATTTCACAATAATCACGGTGCAGTTATCTGCTTCCTGCGCGACAGCGTTGCTTACACTGCCAAGCAGTAATTTCTTCAGGCCGCCTAACCCTTTGCTGTCGATCACAATTGTATTGAACCCTTCTTTTTCAGTAAAGTATCTAACGCATCATCAAGTATTATTTCCCTTTATCAGGATATGGAAGCTTCTAGTTGACATATTCAGCACCGTTCAGTAATGTTATAGCAATAGTTTAAATTGTCAGATCATATTTGCTGAGGTGTGAGCTATCATCGCTAAACCGGTAAAGGTCTTATTTGTTGTCATATTTTTAGTGATTGAGCTGATTGCTGGCGTTTCGACAGTAACAGCACAAAATCATGCTCCATTAAACCGGGAGGAATTTGATCTCTGGCCTGCTTTACCCGAATATACTACTTTTAACCCTTTTCCCCGTAAGGGCGGCAACTGCACCTGGTACGCCCACGGTCGAATGATGCAGCTTGGGCTTTCAAAATACACACTGGACAGCATGCGCTTTAACGCCTATACCTGGGTTGACGATGCAGCAAGAGGAGCTGTGGTAACTTTGATGCCCGAAGTAGCTTCGATTGCTTATTGGGAAGCTGGTGCTTTCTACGGCAGTATGTTGGGTCATGTTGGAGTAGTTGAAGCTGTCAATGCAGATGGCTCAATTCTTATTTCTGACTCAAGCAGCAGCGGCAGCGCTTACAGAACCTATCTGACCTACCCGGGTGACAGCAGATGGCCAACCGCTTTTATCACGGTTCCGAAGGGCCCTGATCGGTCGAGCAGTTTTTATCCCGGGGTGATAGTTCAAACAACACCACATGGTCTGAATTTTCGCCCGCAGGGTGTTGATCAACTATCAGTACTGCTGCCCAAAGGAACTGTTGCCGTTGTGACGGCACATGTTAGCAATGGCCTCTATGCCTCACAGCCCGGCAGTAATACGGTCTACCACAACTGGTGGTTTGCACAGGTTGAGCTGGACGGCGAAACCAGTCTTGGCTGGTTGGCTGAAAATTACCTGGAGGCAGTCGGTTATAGCGAACCTGATCAGACTTTAGAGCCTGACCAAGGTGGCCTGCCGGAAGGCGATCCTAACCCCGTTTTTGAACCAGACTTTATGTACGGTGACATTGATGGTGATGGGCAGGTCAATATATTTGACATAACCCTGGCCATGCAGCATGCCCTGCATAAGAAGGCTCTCGACGAAAACCAACTTATAGCAGCAGATGTTAACTATGATGGCTTAGTCGATATCAGGGATGTTGTATTGATGATGCAGTTCTGCCTGGCCTTGATAGACTCGTTTAACCAATAAAAGCGGAAGCTGTTGCAATGATTACAGTATGGAAGGATCTGACCCGGTGAAAAACAGGCAGAGCATAAATTTAAATAACTTCTGCACCTGCATGGCATTTACAAGTGCGCTGCTCATAATCATTGTCTGTGGCTCTGCTGTTGCGGCACAATCCGGCTCGGGCCCTAAAGTAACGCTTACTGAAGAAGAACGCCTCTGGCTCGACGAAAACCCCGAAAAGCTCGTTTTATATTACAATACTGAATTTCCGCCCATCGAATTCAGTTCTGGGTCAGGCACTTTTAGCGGTTTGGGGGCCGATGTTGTTGCCAGGGTTGAGGAATTGCTCTCCCTTTCCTTTATTAAAGTACCTTCCGATGATTGGAATGATCACCTGGCCGCCCTGAGAAGTGGTGAATGTGCCATAGCCCCTACTATAGTCAGAACTCCTGAGCGCGAAGGTTATGCCTTTTTTACTACACCCTACGCTACTGTGCCGGTGGTTATTATAACCGTTAATACAATCACCGAGCACCTGGTTTTGGAAGAATTAAGCGGATGGAGGATTGGTGTCGTCTCAGGTTATGCAACTGAAAAATACCTGCAGGATCAAGCCCTGCTCAGTTATTTTAAGGTAGTGCCTGTTGAAAATGTCGCTGAAGGATTACAGGGAGTGTCGTTTGGCCAGTTAAATGCATTTGTTGAAAATCTGGCTGTTGCCGCCTATTATATTGAAGAACTTGGCATTCCTAACCTCAGGGTAGCAGGCGAGACAGATTATGAATTTGCCTGGAGCATTGGGGTGAGCCGTGAGTACCCCCTGCTCTACAGTTCCATTCAAAAAGCCCTCGATGAAATACCGGAAACTGAACTTGCGCAGATCAAGAATGAATGGATCAGCCTTGATCTAGATTCCCGGCTTGCCCCGGAAACACTCATGTTAATTAAAGTGGCGGCGCTTTTTGCAGCCCTGCTACTGACCAGTCTTGCCGGCATAACCCTTGTTCTGAAAAACCGCCTTAATCAAAAAGTTACCGCTATCCGCGAAAGTGAATTGCGGGCAAAGCAGCAGCGCTCTGCAATAGCCGGGCTGGTTCGTGACGATCTTGTCGTCAGCGGTGAGCTGAAAGCAGCACTGAAAAGAATCACAGAAGTGTTGGCCCATACCATTAATGTTGAAAGGGCCAGTATCTGGTTTTTGGCTGAAGAAGATACAGAGTTGAGATGTGTTTCTTTGTTTGAAGCCGAAAATGGGAAACACAGCGAAGGAAGCGTCTTGCTGACAAAAAATATGCCCGGTTATTTTGAAGCGATCAGTGCTGAAAGCAGAATTTACTCTGAGAATGCCCGGAGTGATCCGCGAACAAGTGAGTTGGCGGAAAAATACCTGGAGCCACTAAGTATTTCTTCGCTGCTTGATGCCGGGATTATTCTAAACGGGGTACTCAAAGGGGTTGTTAGCCTTGAACATGTTGGTGACCCAAGAAAGTGGCACGCTGATGAAGAAGCATTTGTCTCTACTGCGGCTTCAATGGTAGCCCAACTGTTAATAAGTATTGATCGCATAAAAATTAATGATTCTTTGCAATCCCAGCTTCAATTTGAGAAGATGGTTTCGTCAATATCTGCCTATTTTGTCGGGCTGCCTGCAGAGTCTCTTGATGAGCGAATTTATTATGCCTTGCAACTGGCAGGGGAATACTTTATGGCTGATCGCAGCTACATTGTCGGGATCAGTGAAGATGGCAGCTGTTATAGTGTAACCCATGAATGGTGTGCAGATGGTATTTCACCACAAATGGGCCGAAATCAGAATGTGCCTGTTGCAAACAACCCCTGGTGGGTAGAGCAGATCCATAATAGCCGTCATGTTTATGTTTACGATATAGAAAAGCTGCCGCCAGCGGCAGCGAAAGATAAAGAAGATTTTCAAAAGGAAGGGATTAAATCAATTTTGACGCTTCCGATCACCCGGGAAGGTAAAATATTTGGATTTTTAGGCTTTGATGCTGTCAGAGAAAACAGAGTCTGGCATAATGAACAGATTGATTTGCTGCATCTGGTGGCAGAATTAATATCGGGGCATTTACCCAGTATATTGCTTATCAAAAAGTTCGCTACATGAGTTTTCACGACAGTCTTACCGGCCTCTACAACCGGGTTTACCTTGAGCAGGAGATGGCCCGTCTTGATACAGCAAGGCAACTGCCAATCAGTATCATCATGGCAGATCTAAATGGCCTTAAGCTGGTTAACGATACCTATGGTCATGAAAAAGGCGATATCTTGCTAAAAACCGCGGCAGAAGTAATCACGCGTTCATGCCGGGAAGAAGATATCATTACCCGGTGGGGTGGCGATGAGTTTACCATTCTGCTGCCGCTTACAGAGCTCAGTGAAGCGCTGACTATCTGTAACAGAATAGCCGCCAACTGCCGGGAGGCCAGCGTTGCTGAACTGCCCCTGTCGATTGCCCTTGGGGTGGCGAGCAAAATCGATGAAACGACGAGTCAGGTTGAAATTTTACGTGAAGCTGAAGATAATATGTATAAGCAGAAACTTACCGAGAGTCGCAGTACAAAAAGTGCAGTTCTCAGGGCCTTGCTAAAAACTCTGGCAGAGAAAAGTTATGAAACTGAAGCGCACACCTTGCGGATGCAGGAGATTGCGAAAAAAATCGGAGTTAGAATGTTACTGCCCGATGCTGAACTGAGTCGTCTTGAATTATTAATTACCCTTCATGACATAGGCAAAATTAATATTTCAGAAGAGATTCTTATAAAAAATGCTTCATTGACAGCAGATGAGTGGGAAAAGATAAAAAGACATCCGGAAATCGGCTTCAGGCTTGCCCGGGCCACTGAAGAATTTGCCCATGTAGCTGAAGAAATTCTTTCTCACCATGAACGGTGGGATGGTGAAGGCTATCCGCGAGGTTTAAAAGGCAAAGATATACCTTTACTGGCGCGGATAACAGCGGTAGCCGATGCTTTTGAAGTTATGAGTAATGGAAGGCCTTATAAGGCAGCAATGAACAATAGTGAAATAGTTGACGAGTTTATAAAATGCTCCGGAAGTCAATTTGATCCGGAGCTGGTAGATA
This sequence comes from uncultured Syntrophomonadaceae bacterium, assembly GCA_964456945.1. Taxonomy (GTDB): domain Bacteria; phylum Bacillota; class Dethiobacteria; order DTU022; family DTU022; genus CAYWDA01. The sequence goes on along the minus strand of CAYWDA010000106.1, from coordinate 10,789 downwards.
TATTGCTGTCGATTGCCAGCCGTCAACAAACAGCGTAAAAAGTGGTCATCTGCGGTGCTATCGCCCGGGCAGCCGTTGAGGTATAATCAAAACATGGAACTATTAGCACCGGCTGGAAATCTGGAAAAACTTAAAAGTGCGGTTCGCTTCGGGGCAGATGCAGTATACTGTGGCGCCGGGGCTTTCTCACTGCGGGCGCCGGAAACTTCTTTTTCTCTCGATCAGCTTGCCGCAGGGGTTCATTTTTCCCACAATCACGGCTGCCGGGTCTACCTGGCAATGAATATTTTTGCTTTCGATGAAGATTTTGCAGAGATGATTGCCTATTTTAAGCAGGCCGTGCAGCTGGGTGTTGATGCTGTTATAGTGTCCGATCCCGGCCTGCTGGCGCAGATTCGCCGTATCACCCCCGATATTAAGATCCACCTCAGTACGCAGGCTAATACCACTAACAGCGAAAGTGTTAAGTTCTGGCAAGATCAGGGCGTTAACAGGATCGTTGTCGCCCGGGAACTTAGCCTTGAGCAGATAAAAACAATAAAAAATAATGTTCCGGCCATGGAACTTGAAGTTTTTGTGCACGGGGCAATGTGCATTGCCTACTCGGGCCGCTGCTTGTTGTCGAAGTTTCTTAACAACCGTTCTGCTAACCGCGGGCATTGCACCCAACCCTGCCGCTGGGAATATCGTTTAAAAGAAACCCTGCGGGAAGAAGAGCAGACTATTCATGAAGATGCCCGGGGAACCTATATTTTAAATTCCAGGGATCTTTGCATGATAGAGCATATGCCCGCACTGGCTGAAGCCGGGGTTGACAGTCTGAAGATTGAAGGGCGAATGAAAACAGCTTATTACGTGGCTGCTGTAACCAGGGTATACCGGGCTGCTCTTGATAGTCTGCATAAGCAGGGCAGTGCTTATAGCATTAAACCGGTATGGGTCGAGGAACTGGCTAAGGTGTCTCACCGTCCTTATACCAGCGGCTTTTACCTGCCGGAACTGGGGGATGAAACGGAATATACCACAGATAGTTCTTATATCAGAGGTTATGATTTTGTAGGTACTGTGACCAGCCATAATGTGGAAGAGAATAGGCTAAGGGTGAGCGCCCGTAACCGTATTATTGTTGGTGATTTCCTGGAAATACTGGACCCTCAACACCCGGAGGTATTAATGATTAAGGTGAACCGCATAATTGCGGTGGAAACGGGCGACGATCTGGATGCTGCGCATAATGGTTATCTGGTTGACCTCTGTCTGGCCGAAAAAAGTGCGGTGCCAATCAGTAAAGACGCGATCATCAGGAATAAAAGTGAAATTTAGGAAAAGCATTTATCCTTCAAGCGCACTCACCGGAAAATAGCAAATCCCTGTAGTTCCCGGCCCTGAATGCACACCCAGGGCTGGTGATAGTTCAGCCATTATTGATTCAACGCATGTTACGCGCTCCTCCAGCAGAGCGCGAATTTTCTCAGCTTCTTCCGGTGCTGCCGCATGCACATAGGCAACTTTAATTTTACCGCCAGGGCCTACTGATTTTTCAACCAGGTCAACCATTGCGGCATAAGCTTTGGCCCGACTGCGTTCGCGCCCCAGGGGTACGATCACCCCATCGCGCATGCCGATCAGCGGTTTGATCTGCAGCATGCTGCCGAGCAGGTGAGTTGCCTTACCGATACGTCCGCCCATGTGCAGGTATTTGAGCGTATCGGCCGTTTGAATCATTTCCGTTACCGGAATCATTCTTTCAAGCAACGCTGTAATCTGCGATACCCCTGCGCCAGCCTGCGCCGCCCTTGCGGCCTCAATAACCATCCAACCGTGGCACATAGCCACGTTAAGAGTATCAATTGCTGTTACAGTAACCCCATCAAGTTTTTCAGCGGCCATTTCGCCACCCATTTGTGCTCCCTGAAAAGTTCCGCTGTTTTTGGAGGTTAGGTGAATACTAACTATATCGCGCACCCCTTCGGAGGCTAGCTTTTCGTAAAGCTGATAGAAGTCCCCAGGGCCGGGATAAGCGGTTGTCGGTAAGGTTTCAAGGGTGGGCAGCAGCTGATAAAATTGATCATGGCTAATATCCACAAGGTCGCGCCACACCTTTTCCCCGTGGTGGATATAAAAAGGAACGACCCGGATGTTGAGTGTCGCTATAAGATCCGCGGGAATACTGGCGGTGCTGTCACACACCACTGCGACCTGTTTCATAATTTCCCCTCCAGCTATCAGACTTGTTATTTCAGGGTCTGGCTAATGTATAAATAATAACATAATTCAAACCTGTTTGCCAAACAATGAATATCAATAGCACTCTTGACAGCGGGCCTGCCCTGTGAGAGGGTGATACTGAAGGGCGGTGCTGTAAATGTGTGAGTTTTGTCATCAGCATGGTGAAGGTAAAAAATGGTATCTACAGGCGGAAAACTATGCCGAGGATTTATTAAGTGATCTGCGCCGCAGCAATTATATTAAAAATTTTTTCCGGGATCCCCAGCGGCTTAAAGAGCGTGTCGATTTGCTTGATACACTTAACCGGATGCCCGCTTTTGTGCAGGCAGTTCTGAAGCCGGCAATTCTTAACCGGGGCAAGAAACATCATCACGGACAGGTGCTGCCGATCGAGGATGTTGAAAAGATCTTTGGTTTTGTCAATTCAGTGGTCAGGCTGCCATGCATCTGCCGCCAGGCATCGCTTGGAACAGAGCAGCGCTACTGTTACGGGTTAAGTATGGTACCGGCAGACGAGTCTCGCTTAGGCGAAATTGTTCGCTCGCTGGGGGCAGACTATCTGACCGGGCCTGAAGTTTCGGGCCTTGAAACAGTGCCAAAAGCGGAAGCGCTCGAACAGTTCAAAGAGCTTGAAAAGAAGAGCCTCTTTCACTCGGTATGGACATTTGTCACACCCTTTATCGGTGGCATCTGTAATTGTGATCGCGACTGCATGGCCATGAAAGCGACCACTGTAAAATCATTTCCTGTAATGTATCGGGCTGAGTATGTTGCAGTAACTGAACACGATCTGTGTAACGGCTGCCGCAGGTGCATCAGCGCCTGCCAGTTTGGGGCAATCAGCTTTAGCCTGGCTAACGAGAAGGTAACCATAGACCCCCGGCGCTGTTTTGGCTGCGGTGTTTGCCGCGTAAACTGCGCCAAATCGGCGATAACTCTTACTGAACGCGGCAATGTTTCTGCAGCGGCAGGCTTATGGTAAGGGCACATCGAAAGGGTATTGGCTCTTTCCCGAAAAGATGCCAGTTATGCCTTAATATTACCAGGGTGTTTGAAAACATTTTTTTTACACAAAGCCGAAAAAATGTATATAATGAGGTGTTAAAAAGTTTTAGCAGGGAGATGCAGCCAATTTGTTTATCAACGTTGAACGCAAAGCGGTAAGATTTTACCCTGATTCAAAGAGGGTTATTGCCCGTTTTTTCATGCCTGGTGGTGATGGAAGGGCAGAGAGTATCATCCCCAAAGTGCTTTCTATGTCAGAGCAGGAAACAAGGTTTACCCTCAATCAGGTCCTGACTAATTTTTCTCAGCGCCACCGCAATATATCCAAAGTATACAGCTTGCACTTTGAAAATGTTAAGCCAATTTTAACCCGCCTTAATATTGACCCTGAAACACTATCAAAAGAATCGAAACTTTTAATCGGTTCATATTTCACCATGGAATATTCTATTGAGTCAGCGGCTTTTTTTAACCCGTCAATTATTGAGGACCCGGATCAGACTGCCCTCGGGGAAGGTGAAAAAAGGGTTATTGTCAGTTTCCGGGCTACCGGCGAAGGGCATATCTCCTCAATCGTATTCAGAAGCGGAATCATTGATAAGGATAACGATCTGAAATTTAAAGACCCCGGCGACCTGGTTGATATTCCTGAAGCGGTCAAGCGCCATGTATACGACAAACAGGCTTTTCTGGACAAACTTTCTGAAATGCACGTGCAGAAAGAGTTGATCGGCATGGTTATGGAGCGCCTGGGAGATTATTTTACTTACGGCGAGCTTCAGAAAAGTATCGACGAGTCGATGGAGAAAAACAATCTTAATGCGATCAAGCGGAAAGTGGTTAAAGATATAAAGTGGCTGGCCAACTCCCACTATGAAATTACCTTTTCTCTGGACACTGCAATTTCCGAGAGAGTAATATTCCCGATTTCAAACTCCGAGAGCAACGGTATTGAAGATGCCCGTTTTGTAAAATTTACCGATGATGATGGGTCAGTCACCTATTACGGAACTTACACTGCGTACAATGGTTTTACCATTATGCCAAAATTGATTGAGACAGAGGATTTTTATCATTTTAAAATTATGCCGATCAATGGCGAGTATGCCCAGAATAAAGGGATGGCCCTTTTCCCCAGGAAAATAGACGGTAAGTATGCAATGGTCTCCCGCATAGATGGGGTAAATAACTACATTATGTTTTCAGAGGATATACATTTGTGGCAGGATGCCAGGAAAATTCAGGAGCCTACTTTCCCCTGGCAATTTATTCAGATTGGCAATTGTGGTTCACCGCTGGAAACTGAAAAGGGATGGATCTTATTGACTCACGGGGTTGGGCCGATGCGCACATACTGCCTGGGAGCAACGCTGCTCGATCTAAAGGACCCGACCAAGGTTTTGGGGCAGACCTGTGAGCCGCTGATGCGGCCCAATGAAGAGGAACGTGAAGGCTATGTGCCCAATGTTCTTTACTCCTGTGGAGCAATGATTCACAATGATGAGCTGATAATTCCGTACGCGATGGCTGATTATGCTTCGACGATCGCCACGGTTTCACTGGATGAACTTTTTAAGAAGCTGGTCTATTACAACGACCCTGCCGGTCAAATGCATGTTGATGCTGCCACCTGCAGAAAAACCGTTTAACAGTAAAGAGCGGCAGTATTTTTTATTTCAAGTTTCATGTTCAGTAGTTGTTTGAACTGGTTTTTGGGGGTGCCTGTTTGTTCTGGGACATTTTTTTTAGCACTATCGGCGGCCTTGGCCTTTTTTTATTTGGGATTCAGATTATGGCTTCCGGGATGCAGAAAGCCGCAGGCGATCGGTTTCGTAAAATCCTTGAAATATTAACTAATAAGCCGGTCATGGGCGTACTGACCGGCATCCTGGTTACACTTCTGGTTCAGAGCAGCAGCACTGTCTCCGTAATGGTAGTCGGTTTCGCCAATGCCGGCCTGATGAACCTTTCCCAGGCGATTAGTGTTATTATCGGCACCAATATTGGAACTACAGTAACAGCACAAATAGTCTCCTTTAAAATTGGTGTCATTATCTATCCGGCTATTGGTATCGGCTCGTTGCTAAACTTCTTCGGGCGCCGTCGCATCCATCGTTATCTTGGACAAACGGTTCTCGGGTTTGGAATGTTATTCCTCGGCATGACTACTATGTCAAGCGGAATGGTTCCGCTAAGGGAGCTTGAAGCTTTTCACCTGTTGTTGGCGCAATTCAGTGTCTACCCGATTTTAGGTGTCCTCTGTGGGGCATTATTTACTGCCCTGATCCAGAGCAGCAGCGCCGCTACCGGGGTGATTATCGCCATGACCATGCAGGATCTAATCCCCTTTAACTCTGCTGTGCCCCTGATCCTCGGCACCAATATTGGCACCAGCGTAACGGCAATACTGGCTTCGTTTGGTGCTAATGTCGCTGCCAGGCGTGCTGCTGTGGCGCACATTCTTTTTAATGTAATCGGGGTTGCTCTGGCCTTGATCTTTATCGGGCCCTTCACTGATCTGATGTTGCAAACCGCAAGCTCAGTACCGCGCCAGGTTGCCAATACACATACCGCATTTAACCTTTTTTCCACGACGATTTTTATTGTTTTGCTTAAATATTTTACCCGCCTTGTCTGTTTTATTGTGCCTGGTGAGGACGAAAAAATTGAGTTCGGGCCGAAGTATCTTGATAAAAGAATTCTGATGACCCCTGCCCTGGCCATTGGAGGGGTTAAGCAGGAGCTGCTGCGCATGGGCAGTATTGCCCGGGAAATGCTCGGCGATTCAATGCAGGTACTGTTGAAAGGCGATATGAAGAAGGTTAAATATATTGAGCAGATGGAAAGTTTGATCGGTGATCTGGAAAAAGAGATCAATGTATATCTGGCCGATGTTTCACAGCACTCTATGTCCCGTGAACAGGCAAAGATGGTTGCAGACCTGATGTCGGCTGCCAACGATCTTGAACGGATCGGTGATCATGCTGAAAATATTATGCAGCTGGGAGAATTAAAGGATGACGAACGGCTGCCTTTTTCTGAGGCTGCCCTTGAAGAACTGAGAATACTCTATGAAAAAGTAGATGCTATGCTGGAAAGGGCTATCAGGGCATTTGAGCATGAAGATAAAGATATTGCCCGCCAGGTAGTGCTTGAAGATGATGAAGTTGACGAGCGTGAAAAGACTCTGCGTAAAGAGCACATTGATCGGATCAATACCAGAAAATGTTACCCCGGAGCCGGGGTAATCTACCTTGATATTCTCAGCAATCTGGAACGGATTGCCGACCACGCAAATAACATAGCCGACCTGGTTCTCGAAGAAATCCCCGCTTCAGCTTAATTTAACCGGTAATCTTTTCTCATCATAATATCTAAAATGGTCTGATCGGCTACGCGCATGCCTTTGACACAGATTTCACCCATATGGGTGATTGTGTCTTCAGCAGTCGGGAAGATGATTCCATCCCGGCCGGATATGACAATGTCATTTAAGGCAAGCATTGCAGCGAGTATAGCCTCACTAGATGCCGTAGACAATTTGAACGAACAGCTAGCCTTTGCTCCGTCACAGATCATACCGAAGAGATTGCCGATAATGTTTTTCACCGCACCTGAAATCTGATCGTCGCTGCCATCTAACATCCAGGTTACTGCCGCCGCCGCCCCCGCCCCGGCAGAGATAGCACAGCCGCAGACGGCTGAGAGCTTTCCGGTGTATTGCTTGATATATATATTGAGCAGGTGGCTGAACGTTACTGCTTTCAGAAGTTTTTCACCTTGAATGCCGTAATGCTCTGCGGCCAGCACAACCGGCAATATAGCCCCGATACCCTGGTTCCCGCTGCCGCCGCTGGTCATAACCGGCATTTTCACCCCACTCATCCGGGCATCGGCTGCTGAGGCGGTCATAATCCTGGTCTTGTTACTAACATCATTACTTATAATTCCCTTGCCGGTTAGTGCACTCAAAGCAGGGCCGAGCCCGAGGCCATGTTTTTGTTTTAAGCCGGCAGCAGCAATAGCCATATTCATCTCGATGCCATCTTTGATAAAGGTTAGTTTTTCCCCATCAATAGCCTCTACTATTTCTCTCAGGCGTGAAATCTGAAGTGAACTGAAGGCTTCGATAAAATCAGCATTATGCCGGTCAATTTCCTGGTTCAGGCTTATAATCTGTTGTCCGTTTACAATCACGCTGGCAATGTGATCATGTTTTCCTTCGATGATCACTTCACAGACATCATCAGCATTGACTTTTATATAGAGACCTTCCCGGTCGGTAAGTGGAAAGACTTTAACTCTTTCCGCCCTGACCAGCTCTTTAGCCAGCATAATGTCCTTACTGCTAATATCCTGCAGCACCTGCAGCTTAAGATCTGAAACTCCGGCAATAATGCCAAGCGCAGCAGCCAGGTGAATGCCCATCTCTTCAGTTCCCGGAATGTAGACACCGAGTGAATTTTTAAAAATATTCGGGCTGACAGAAATCACAACAGAATCAGGTATTTTGCCTAATTCTTCCCTGGCTTTTGCTGCCGCCAATGCTACGGCAATCGGTTCGGTACAACCAAGCGCCGGGGTCACCTGGCTTCTTAGCAGCATAATAATTGCGTCGTGACAGATATCGTAAGGCAAGTATCTTCCACTCCCTCGGGGTTATAACCATAATAAATGATTGGCCGATAAACTTCACCAGATCTATTATATACTAACTTGCTTAAGCTATGACAGAATCGATGACAGAATCGTTTAAAGCCCCTTGTTGTCCTGCCTGCTTTGTTATGCTATTCTTTATCTACAAATCAGCAGCTTTCGAGAGGATGGTAGTGGTGGATAATTCTTTTAACGCGGAACCGTATAAAATAAAAATGGTCGAGGGCATTCGTATGACCAGCCGGATTGAGCGTCAAAAGCTGATTCAGGAGGCCGGTTATAATGTCTTCAACTTGCGTTCAGATGATGTGATGATTGATCTGTTAACAGACAGCGGCACCGGGGCAATGAGCCAGGAACAGTGGTCGGCGCTGGTCAGCGGTGACGAATCATATGCCGGGTCACGCAGCTATTACCAGCTTCAGGAAATAGTAAGAATGATCAGCGGTTACGAGCATGTTATGCCGGTCCACCAGGGAAGGGCAGCTGAAAATATTTTTATGCAGATCATGGTCAGGCCGGGCATGCTGGTTCCCGGTAATATGCACTTTGATACCACGCGAGGCCATCTGCAGCTGAAGGGCGGCATTCCCCTCGATCTGGTTATTGATGAGGGACTACAGCCTGAGAGTGATTACCCTTTTAAAGGTAACATTGACCTGGTTAAGCTGGAAAATGCCCTGAAAGAGCATGGGCCGGAAAAAATCCCCTTCATTTCGATCACTGTAACCTGCAATAATAATGGAGGGCAGCCGGTGTCAATGGCCAATATCAGGGCAGCCCGTGCGCTTTCTGAAAAATATGGCATACCGCTATTTTTTGATGCCGCCCGCTTTGCCGAAAACTGCTGGTTTATCCGTGACCGGGAAGAGGGTTATGCAGGTAAAACGATCAGCGAAATTGCCAGGGAACTATTTTCTTATGGTGATGGCTTCCTGATGAGCGCAAAAAAAGACGGTCTGGTTAATATCGGCGGCCTGCTTGTTTTCCGGGACAGAAAATTATATGAGCAGGCAGCAAAACTCGGTATTTTTTATGAAGGTTTTACCACCTATGGTGGATTAGCCGGACGTGACCTGGCCGCTTTGGCCCGGGGGCTGGAAGAAGTGCTTGACCCCGACTACCTGGGTTGGCGAATCAGCCAGGTGGCTTACCTGGCCGGAAGAATCAAGGATAAAGGTGTGCCGATTGTCGAACCGCCGGGAGGGCATGCAGTTTATCTTGATGTGCGCCGTTTTGCCCCTCATATGGATCTTACCACCTACCCGGGACAGGCAATCGTCATTGCTCTCTACATTGAAGCAGGTATTCGGGCTGTTGAACTTGGCGCCGGAGCTTTTGGCGAAGTAGATCCCGAAACCGGGAAGCTGCTTCTGCCACCGCTGGAACTGGTGCGTCTGGCAATTCCCAGGCGGGTTTACACCAACAGTCATATGGATGTGGTGGCTGACGGTATCATCAGGGTTTTTGAAAACAGCGCTTCGCTGCAGGGATTGCAGGTGGTAGAGGAAACCCCGGTGATGCGGCACTTCACAATGCGCTTCGCCCCTCTCGGTTAAGGAAGGATAGTATGTCAGAAAAAAATGAACACATCAACCGCACGCTGAATGCGATTAGCTGCCTGACGGTTTACCGGAAGGTCTGTAATGATCCGATTTTGTTTGATTTCAGGGATCTTTTGGAGCTGGCACTGAAAAAAAAGACCGCTGCTGCAGAAAAATGTTACAGTCTGATCGGCAGCCTGCTTGATCTGCAGCATCAGTGCCACCTGCCGGGTGCCGATATCCTCAAAAACCACCTGTTAGACAGGCTAACTACTATTGAAAATGCTTTCAGCCTGGCGTCCGAGAAGCAGGAATATGCGGCTCTTGATGCGCTGCTGCTCCGGGCGGTTAAAAACGATCTGCGCCTGCTGCAGGTGATCTCTGAGTTTGATCTGGCGAACCTGACCACATATCTAAAAAGCGAAACCAAGCTTGGTGATTTAGCTCCAACCTATGAGAGCCTTAACACTGACGCAGTGAACGGCGGGGCCTGTTCTGATTATTATCTCGAAAAGAGGGAAGCGTTCAAGGTATTGTTGGCTGGGGCCGCAGATTGGGGCGCTATGACCCGCGAACTGCACGCCTTTTATCGCGCAACGGGGAGCGGCATTTTTGGCCGTTACCGGGCCTTCAAATGGAGCAGCAACAGCAAAAATGCGGGCCTGCTTGGAGTGGCTAACCCGGACTCGATCCGCATGGAAGATCTGGTCGGCTGTGATGATCAGCACCGGGAGATACTACAAAACACCACCCAATTTGTAAAAGGTTACAGCGCCAACAATGTTTTGCTGTATGGTGACCGGGGAACAGGAAAATCGTCGACGATCAAAAGCCTGATCCATATTTTCGGATCTGAAGGGCTGCGCCTGGTCGAGGTTTCCAAGCATGACCTTTTAAGCCTGCACGAGATTATAGAAGTGATTGGCATGCGGGCACAGAAGTTTATCCTCTTCATCGATGATCTGTCTTTCGAGGAAAATGAAACCGAGTATAAAGATTTAAAGGCGTTGCTGGAAGGCAGTATTGCCAAACCACCGGACAATGTGCTGGTCTATGCCACATCGAATCGCAGAAACCTGGTCAGAGAATTCTTCAGCGACCGGGTTACCGATGAAGTCGGCAAGCAGGACACCTACCAGGAAAAACTCTCACTGGCCGACCGTTTCGGTATTAAATTGCTTTTTCCAACCCCTGATCAGCGCGGCTACCTGCGTACAGTTGATGCTATTGCAGAAAAGCGGGGGATCATGATCAACAAGAGTGAACTGCATGATCTGGCCCTGCGCTGGGTAATGTGGCACAATGCCCGTTCCGGGCGCACAGCGCGGCAGTTTGTTGACGATTTGCAGGGAAAG
>CAYWDA010000105.1:0-2975 GCA_964456945.1 uncultured Syntrophomonadaceae bacterium | reverse complement strand
GATAAACTGGGTGAAAAAGCGGCGGCCAGCCTGCGCGTTCAGTACGGCGGAAGTGTGAAGGCTGAGAATATCGGTTCCTATGTTTCCCTTCCTTCTGTCCAGGGAACCCTGGTTGGTGGCGCCAGTCTTGACGCTGAAACTTTCAGCGCCCTTGTTCAGGCTGCCCGGAAGGCGGTATAAAGTTGAAAAAGGTATTACTGCTAATTCTGGATGGCTGGGGTTACAGCGAAAAAGTTGAGGGAAACGCCATTCTTAAGGCTCATACTCCCAATATGGATCGCCTTTCTCGCCAGTACCCCTGGGCCCTGCTTGAGGCATCCGGCGAAGCGGTCGGCCTGCCCCCGGGACAGATGGGTAACTCGGAAGTAGGCCATCTTAACCTTGGCGCCGGAAGAATCGTTTACCAGGAACTGACCAGAATCGGGAAATGTATTGAAACGGGAGAGTTTTATCAAAACCCGGTTTTACTGCAGGCGATGAAAAATGCAAGGGAAAATGATAAGGCGCTGCACCTGGTCGGACTGGTTTCAGATGGCGGAGTACACAGCCATTTTGAGCACCTGCTTGCGCTGCTTCAGATGACCAGACGCGAAAAAGTCGGGAAAGTTTATATTCACGCGATTCTTGATGGTCGGGATACCGTACCCTACGGAGCCAGGCCCTTTATAGAAAAGCTCGATCAGCTTAGCCGCGAGCATCATAGCGGTTACGTTGCAACGGTCAGCGGCCGCTACTATGCCATGGACAGGGACCGGCGCTGGGATCGGGTTGAACGGGCTTACCGCGCTTACGTGGATGGCAAAGGCCTGCAGGTATCGAGTGCACTTGAAGCAGTTGATGAGGCTTATGCACGTGGTGAGGCGGATGAGTTCATTCAGCCAACCGTGGTAGTCGATCGGGATGGTAATCCTCTGACCACGATTTGTTCCGAAGATAGTGTTATATTTTTTAATTTCAGGCCAGACCGGGCTCGCCAGATCAGTCGGGCTTTCATCGCTGCCGAGTTCCCGCATTTTGAACGCGGCGCAACCCCTCCGCGGCCTTTTTTCGTTACGATGACCGAGTATGATCGTGAATTTCCGGCGCCCGTTGCTTTTAGTCAGGATGATCTCCAGGCGACCCTGGGGGAAGTCTATTCAGGGAAGGGCATCGACCAGATGCGGATAGCAGAAACAGAAAAATATGCCCACGTAACTTTTTTCTTCAACGGTGGCAGGCAGAAGCCGTTTGCCGGTGAAGAGCGTGTTTTAGTTCCTTCTCCGAAGGTGGCTACTTACGATCTGCAGCCAGAAATGAGTGCGCCGGAAATAACCGCCCGTCTAGTTGAGACAATTCAGAAAGGACGGCATCCGCTAATTGTCGCCAACTATGCCAATGCAGACATGGTTGGTCATTCCGGAATAATGGAGGCGGCGATTAAAGCAGTGCAGGCAGTTGACAGCGGACTTGGAGCCGTTACTGCTGAAGCCCTGAAGCGGGATTGGCAGGTGCTGGTTTGCGCCGATCATGGTAATGCTGAACAGATGAAAGACGGGCAGGGAGCTACACTGACTGCTCACAGCGCCAACCCTGTTCCCTTTTTGCTGATCGGCTCTGAGCAGCAAAAAATTCGCAGCAAAGGCATGCTGGCCGATGTCGCCCCGACCATTCTGCAACTGGTCGGTATTGATATTCCACCGGAAATGTCCGGAAATAGTATGTTGGTAAGGGGGTAACAAGATGGAAGAGCAGATTAGTTTAGTCCAGGCCCGGGAGATTCTCGACTCGCGGGGCAACCCGACCCTGGAGGTAGATATTCAACTGCAGGGAGGATGGACAGGCCGTGCTGCGGTACCATCCGGAGCCTCTACAGGGGCGTTTGAAGCGGTTGAACTGCGCGATGGTAACATGGATCGCTACGGGGGTAAAGGTGTTTTAAAAGCTGTAAGCCATGTTAATGAAGTGCTGGCCCCTGAACTTAATGGGCTAAGCGTTCTTAACCAGGCTGAACTGGACAGGCTGATGATCGATCTGGATGGCACGGCAAATAAATCGCGTCTGGGAGCCAATGCGATTCTCGGGGTTTCACTTGCGGCGGCGAGAGCGGCGGCAGCCATGCTCGATCTGCCTCTTTACCGCTACCTGGGCGGACTTGATGCGGCACTACTTCCCGTTCCCTTTATGAACATCTTAAACGGCGGCGAACACGCCGACAATAATATGGATATTCAGGAATTTATGATCGTGCCGGCCGGGGCTGAAACTTTCTCGCAAGCTCTGCAAATGGGGACAGAGATTTTTCACACCCTGAAAGGAATTCTTAAAACACGCGGATTGAACACAAGTGTTGGTGATGAGGGCGGGTTTGCTCCCAATCTGAGTTCAAACGAGGCTGCGCTTGAGATAATTGTTGAAGCAATCATTGCCGCAGGCTATAGCCCGGGCAAAGATGTGAGCCTGGCCATCGATGCTGCAGCGAGTGAATTTTATCGCGATGGCGCCTACCACCTCGATAACAAGGCCCACACGGCAGAAGAGCTGATTGATTATTACCGGGGTTTAACAGACCGCTATCCCCTGGTCAGTATCGAAGACGGCCTTGATGAAGAAGACTGGCCTGGCTGGCGGAAACTGACCGAAGCGCTGGGTAAAAAGGTGATGCTGGTGGGCGATGATCTTTTTGTAACCAACCGTGAAAGGTTAAGCAGAGGTATCGAAGCGGCGACCGCCAACTCGATACTGATTAAACTAAACCAGATCGGTACGCTAAGCGAAACACTGGAAACTATGACCATAGCCCGCCGTGCAGGATACAGCTGCATGGTTTCACACCGCTCGGGCGAAACGGACGACAGCTTCATTGCCGATCTTGCCGTGGCAACCGGTGCGGGAATGATTAAAACCGGGGCGCCTTCAAGAATCGACAGGGTTGCCAAGTACAACCAACTGCTGCGCATTGAAGAACAGCTTGGCCGCTCAGCCTGCTATGCCGGAAA
>CAYWDA010000104.1:0-3748 GCA_964456945.1 uncultured Syntrophomonadaceae bacterium | reverse complement strand
GAATCACCGGAGCATCTTCATTTGAAACCTGCAGGTTACCGGAAGCCTGGCTTAGAACGTTCATTACTATCCCCCCTGCTACGAATTGGCTGCGATTTATAATAACTTAATAACTTGCTAAACAGAGTTAAGCGCAAGGCGCATTACTTCTACCGGGGCCTGCCGTGCAGTGAAAAGTTCAAAGGCAAGGACAGCCTGCCAGAGAAGCATGGATAAACCGTTTTCGGCATGGCCGCCATTTTCCCTGAAAGCTGTCATTAATACAGTAGTCTCTGGGTGGTAGCGCATGTCGAAAAAGCGCTTATTACCTGCAAAATTCGGCATGGCCGCCAGCGCAGAAAGCAGGACCGGGTCATCGACTGGCAGGCCGTTAATCAGAACATCGCATTTCTCAATGACTTCGATCAGGTTGCTTTGCTGCAAGGGCAAGTAACCGCTGACCAGTGCCGGCCGCTCATTTACCAACCGTTCTGACCAGCTTTTCGCCTTGTCAAGCGTGCGGTTTGCAATATAGATTTCCTTTGCTCCGTGCCGGTTCAAGCTGGTGGTTACAGCCCGCGCTGCACCCCCCAGGCCGATAATCAGGTAGCTCAACCCCCCGACAGTTGCAGATGATGACTCAAGCAAAGCGCGGTAACAGCCTTCACCATCAGTTATTTCACCGTGCAGGTAACCGTTACGATTTATGATTGTATTGACCGCCTGAAGATTTTCGGCCTCTGAAGACAGGGTATCAAGATAGGGTATTACCTGATCCTTATAGGGGCTGGTCACGTTTGCGCCGCCCACTGAAAGCGCCCTGATACTCTCGACAGCAGCGCCAATGTGCTTCTCTTCAACCGGGCAGGCCAGGTAAACACTATTGATTTTTAGCGCACTGAATGCTGCATTATGCAACGCCGGAGAAAGAGAGTGGCAAACCGGGTTCCCCAGTAAAAAGAAGAGTCGTGTTTGTGCGTTGATGGTCATTCCAGCCCGCCACCTCTGCTTTAAATGGATAATTTTTTACAGTATAGCACAGCCTGTGACCATCGGGAAAGGTGAACTTAAAATATCTGGCAGGATTGACAGCATTTATGTCGAATCAAACTTAGCATTGTTAATTAGCTTTTCATTCTGAGGCGCGTCAATTGCCGGCCAAATCGGAGAGGAACGATAGCATTTGTCTGAAACCTACCAGATTATCTACATGCTCTTTGTTTTCGCTTTTGGCCTCTCTTTCGGCAGCTTTTTGAACGTGGTTATCTACCGCCTGCCCCGAAAATTATCGCTATCCCACCCTCCTTCCCGCTGCCCATCTTGCGAAGTGCGCCTGGGAGTAATTGAACTGATTCCACTGATCGGTTATCTAATCTTACGGGGCCGCTGCCGTCACTGCAACGCTGTGATCAGTATGCGCTACCCGGTTGTTGAACTGTTGACCGGTCTGCTCTTTCTGCTTCTTTTTAACCTTTTCGGACTTAACCTTAACTTTCTTTTCTACCTGGTTTTACTCTACCTGCTCCTGGCAATTGCCCTTATTGATCTTGAGCACCGTATCGTGCCGAACACGCTGGTAGCTGCTGGGTTAATTGCAGCTTCACTGCTGTTTCTGCCGCAACTATTCGCTCTCTGGCTTCCGGTTAACAGTGAATTTATCGTCGATCGCGCCTTCCTGGATGGCCTTGCCGGATTATCACTGGGCGGCGGAGTAATGCTGATCATCTTTCTGGTCAGCCGCGGTGGTATGGGGGCGGGCGACTTAAAACTGATGGCAATGATTGGCCTCTACGTCGGACTGCGCGGCGCGGTACTTGTAATGCTGCTCGGTTTCTTCTTAGGCGCGCTTGTCGGTGTTGCCGGCATGATTTTTGGTAAGCTGACCCGCAAAGATGCTTTACCCTTCGCCCCATACCTGGTTATGGCCACCCTGCTGGAAGTACTCTGGGGCGAAACGATCTGGAATTGGTATATGAACCTGCTTCAATAAATCGCTGCTAAACAATGCTGTCTGATATGCATATTAATCGCAGAAGGAGTCACACCAGTGAACAGAGCTAAGCTCCGCGCCAGCGGCGGCTATACCTTTATTGAGCTTTTGATTGCCATTGCTATATTAGGCTTCGTCATTACACCTTTTCTTGGCCTTTTTAGCTTCAGCTTTTCTTCAATTGCCAGGGCTGGTCACCAGTCCGCTGCCGTAAACCTTTGCCGCGATAAGTTGGAAACGCTTAAAGCGGAAGGCTATGACTCCGTTTATGCCAGTTTTGTTACAGCCGCCAACAACCCTCTGTTCGAAACTGATCTGCCAACCATGCCCGGCTACCGCCGGGTTACTGATGTTTCCCCTATCGAAATTAACTCTCTTCCCTTGCTGGAAGAGCCAGCCACGCTGCTGTTGATTACAATTACAGTTTACTGGACTACGAACAACCAGGAATACTCAGAAACGGTGGAAAGCTACCTTGGAAAACGGTAAAGACCCAGGCTGGCCGGAAAAAGGTTTAACTATAATTGAATTGCTGGCCACACTGGCAATTCTCGGCATGATCATCGCTGCCCTTTATTCTTTCTATCTCTCCGGCCTGCATAGCTGGAGCCGCAGCATTGAGCGTATGGAAGAACAGCAATCGGCCCGTATTGCCATCGACAAGATCATTAAAGAGATTCGCTACGCACACGCAGTCGAAATTCGCTATAGTGATCCGACCATGATCTACTACCGCATAAATATCAATGGCATCTCAACCCTTCACCGTTTCCGCAACTCCAGCGGTCAGTTGCTCTTGGAGCGGCGCCGCGATAACGATGCCCACTATTCCTACAATGTAATTGCTCTAGGTTTGAATGCTCTCTTTTTTGAGATAGACGCTAATAACACGGCCCACATCACTATCCGGGTAGGAGTTGATCCCGGTTCTTCAACGCTTACCGGCAGTGTGCGGCCGCTGAATCTGCCGGTGGTGGAAAATGTTGAATAGAATCTATCGTCTTCTCAGCCGTGATCATCAAGGTATGGCTTTGGTGCTGGTTTTGGTTTTTACCGCCGCACTGATGGTTTTAGGCACTGCTTTAATCAGCTTTGCTGTGAACGAAAAGCTAATCACCAACTATAACAGCCTTGATATCCGACTCTATTACATTGCCGAGGCAGGTGCCGAAGCGGGTATCACCATTTTAAAGCAGGATTTTAATTACAGCGGTGAATTAAACGGAGCGGTTGGTGGTGGAACGTTCTTAGTTTCGTTTAAAACAATCAGCAATCACCAGCGCGAGATCACTGCCGTGGGCACACTTGATGATTACAGTAAAAAGCTTAGAGTTACTGTAGAAATTGTTGAAGCCGCAACAGGAGATATTTTTAATATTAAAGAGTGGCACAGGCCGTAACCATAGCAAAAGATCATTAATTAAACGGGGAGGGTGACGCATGATCTTGACGGGTAATAAACAAGCTTGCTTCTCACCGATCGCTATCGATTTTGGCAATTCGCGCATCAAAATGATCCAACTGCACCATTCTAATAAAAGGCCGTCTCTCTGGCAGCAAGCTATATGCCCCACTCCGGTTGGTTCTATCGTAGAAGGCAACATAGTTGAACCGGAATTAATCGCCCGGCAACTGCAAAATATCTGCCGGGCAGCACCCTGGAAAGGTAAACAGGTCAATTGCAGTTTACCCAGCCAGGCGGCTCATACTACGATTGTGACACTGCCCTCGATGAATGCGCGACAAGTCAATCAGGCAATGCACCTGCAGGCAGAAATG
>CAYWDA010000103.1:0-1782 GCA_964456945.1 uncultured Syntrophomonadaceae bacterium | reverse complement strand
ATCTTCCTGCATGAGTGGTATTCGCACAGCCGGAGATCTGGTTCTGCGGATGCAGCTCGCAAAAAGCATGAAGATAGATGCTGCCAAACAATATGTAGCAGAAAAACTGGGGGTAGACCCCATTGATTTAAGCGATTCAGATTGCATGTTTGATATCCGGGCCAAGAATGGTCTTGGTAGATCTTTCGATCTGAATAAAGCAGCAAAAGGTATTGAAGCGAAGTTTAATATTGCCAAGAAGCTGGGCATAAAAATTAACTCGGTTGAGCGCTTCAAGGAAAAAACCGGACTTTAACAGATTAAGGAGTGTTTAATTTGAGCTTAGAATCGATTCTTAATGATGCCAAGCAATCAATTATCGATATTGATGATGCTAAGGCTGTTGAAGTGGCCAAACAGGCCATCGCTGAAGGCGTTGACCCTGTTCAGGTTTTGACTGACGGTTACAGCGCCGGTATCCGCGAAATCGGCGAACTGTTCAGCAGGGGCGAAGTTTTTCTGCCCGAAATGATTCTGGCCGCCGAAGCAATGAAAGCAGCAACCGCTGTGCTTGATACGGTAATTGTAGGTGGTGCTGCCGAGAAAAAAGGAAAGATGATTTTTGCAACAGTTGAAGGTGATGTTCATGATATCGGCAAAGGTATCGCCGTTGCTCTAATTCAAACCCAGGGCGTGGAAGTGATTGACCTTGGTCGCGATGTTCCGGTTGATAAGATCATAGCAGCGGCGGAAGAACACCAGGCAAAAGTGATTGGTACCAGTGCCCTGCTGACCACCACCATGCCTAACCAGGAAAAGCTGGAAAAAGAGTTGGTAAAACGTGGTTTGCGCGATAAGTATAAGACTATTATCGGGGGTGCGCCATGCACCCAGCGCTGGGCTGACAAAATCGGCGCCGACGCATACGCTGAAGACGCGGCAGAAGGCGCTGCCAAGGTGCTGGAACTGCTGAAAGCTTAATCTGGCGGGATGCTTCACAGATGATTACAAAAAGAGCCACAAGGCAGATTTCAAGTTGCTTTGTGGCTCTTCATTTTTATAACCGAAGGTGGTCTATTCAGTGCCGCAAACCGGGCACGGCCCGCCCGGCCGGTGATAACTGTTGTTGGTCCATATTCCACAGTCTAAGCGGTAACCCTGGTTGCCAAGTTCCACCGGGCATTGATCATACATCTCGTGGTATCCTTCATAAGTCTGGCAACCGTCACTGGTACGGCCGCAGTTGCCGCAGATAAATTTAGGTGAGATTGAACCTTTACCGTTTTCAACAAAACCTAAAAACTGCACCGGGCTGCCGCAGACAAAACAGGTTGCTCCGTCAAGAGCTCTGAAATCGACACTATCATGCTCACCGTAGGTGCTAATTGTGCTGAAATAGCTGTTCAGATCTTCGCTGTGCACTTTCAGAACGGGCAGATCAAGCGGCAGTGCATCGCTTAGTTCTTCGTAAAGCATCTCGGTTGTTTCAACAATGGGCGGAGCAAGGAATGATTGATCGACATGATTCTGAAAACCGTCAAAGATCGGGAAAGCGGTAAACAGAATTAAAGTAACCCCGGCCAGGGCTGCTCCGATTGCTAAGCCGGTTGCGCTTCCGCCCAGTTTATCAAGCAGTTTGATCAGGCTAAAACGGGTTATCAGGGCAACGAGGGAACCGACCAAGTGAACCATTGCGGAAAGCAGTGAGAAAAGAGCAATAAAAGCTAAGGAGTCAGCGATAAGCTGGGGCAGATCAACATATTGCAGAATTATGCCACCGATCACCGCGTAATACTTTATGGC
>CAYWDA010000102.1:0-3898 GCA_964456945.1 uncultured Syntrophomonadaceae bacterium | reverse complement strand
CGGAAGCCGACTAATCTTTTTTTCAACCATCAGGGTTGCCGCTTTCTCGACTGTTTCATCGGGCTTAATCGAAACCAGATTTTTGCTCATCAACTGGCCTGCTTCCAGGGACATGGCCCGCTGTAATTCATCAACAAACTTCTTGGGGCTGCCGAGATAAATCAAACCACCAAGAATTTCCAGGTAGCCGGGCGCCTTAACCCTTGACGCACGCCTGATTAGATCTCCTTCAGTAATCATGCCGGCAACTTTTCCGGCTTCATCCAACACCGGCAGTCCGCTTATATCATGTTCCTGCAGCAGCTTGGCACATTGTTCAACGGAATCGGTGGTTGAAACCGTTACCACTTCTGAAGTCATAATTTCCTTAACCTGCATGCTCAGAATCCCTCCTTCAGATAAAAAACAATAGCTTATAATTGAGCAATTAAATGGTTGGCGAAGCTGGTTCTATTTTATTGCTTTAAGATAAAGTTTTCAATTGCATTCATGTAGAATTTGGAATCTACAAACATGATGTCGTTGTGGTCAGCCTTCGGAATGATGACCAGGTCTTTTATTTGAGAACCGAGTAGATCAAAAAGATCTTTACCCTGTTTCAGGGGGACAAGACGATCTTGCTCACCATGAATAACCAGAGCGGGCATGTTTATGTTTGCGCACAATTCACGATAGCTTTTTTCAAGAGGGGAGAGGTCACCAGGTGAGGGTAGTCCGAGATGATGAACCAAGCCTGCCACACTGACGAAACCACTTTCAATAATAAAACCTTTTAAGCGGTCAGCATAACGGGAAGCAAGTTCCAACGCCGAGATGCTTCCAAGCGAGCGTCCCATCACGAAAAGATCATTTGAACTTTCCTTTGCCAAAACCTCTTCTAAAACATAGTTTAATATGATACCGGCATCACTAACCAGCGCTCTAAAAGTCGGTTTCCCGCCGCTAGCGCCATAACCACGGTAATCGGCTACCAACAGGTTGAGTCCGCGTTTTTGGTAGAGGTGCGCAATGCCATCATAGTCGCTAACCACCTCACCATTTCCGTGAAAGTAAAGAATCCATGGTTTTTCAGCAGCGCCCGGGTAGGCGCGGCAGACAATAGAAACATCATCTGTCACAGGAACAGCCAGATCAAAAGCGCCGTCTAAGGGTTTACTGTGTTGACGGCGCGGGTAAAATAAAAAATTTAACAGGACAGAGTTATCGATTTTAGCGTAGAGATCGCTCATTTAATCTCTCCTCATCAAGATCCGCTATTCTCATATAATCTTATTAGATTGCCGTCTCAATTGTGCTGCAGTTGGCCTCAAATTGCTTCTGACCCTCTTTAATGATCGCATCGGTTTCACGTTTAAAATCTGCGACAACCGCGGCATCTTTGATCATGCCCAGGTTGATTTTTACATTGTAACAGGCCCCGATCAAGCCCGAATAGCCCTGCAGGTTGGCGACACCAAGATCGGTTATAGCAGTCGGATTGCCTTTCGCCGCCACTTCCCCAACGATAGAGAGAACTCTTAAACAACCCCTTGCTGTCTGCAGTGGAACTTTAGCAGCATAGACTGCAGCATCCTGAATCGCTTTTTTTCGGATATCTTTTTGATCAGCACTATCCTTCGGCAGCCGGTAGGCATCCATAACCTGGTTAAAAGCGATAGTATCTTCGTCAATTGCTTCCAGCAGCTTAACTTTCAGAAAACGCGCTTCCTCTCCCGCTTTTTGCAGATTATCAACAATATCACCAAGCTTATCACGGTTCTGGCTTAAATTACAGTACATTGAAAGCAAACCGGCACCCTGGGCACCAGCCAGTGCAGCTACACTGCCCCCACCGGGCGCTGGTGAAGCAGATGCAACTTCGCGGACAAATTCCTCAACAGAAAGCTCTTTCAGCATGTTATAATATCTCCTTGTTCAGATGCTGTAATTGCAGAGTTTTAAACTTACTGATTTAACAATTGATCCTTAAATCCGACTCTTTTCACATTATAACAATGATTTTTAAATCAGGCCAGTTCTTTGATTGCACTTTCAATTTTCGGAGCCAAAACCGGCACCTCATGCCATTGTAAAATTTCTTTAAGCAGCGCATTGGCATTCCCCCCAAAATCCTTGCTCCCTGCCGCCAACCAATTGTCATAATTATTGCGGTTAAATAGCCTGGTAAAGTGCATTTCACTGCGAAAATTGTCCATGGTATGCTGTTCAGAGAGAAAATGCCCTCCCGGCCCGACTTTCTCAATCACATCCAGAGCCAATGTCCTGGGGCTGACTTCTACACCCCTGGCCATAAACTTAACGGCACCAATTCCTTCATTACAGAGGGCCAGGTATTCAAGGCTGTAGGTTAGACCAACACCTATATAGCCGAGGTCATGAATCAGGTTTCCTCCGGCAAGGGCAGACATGAGCAAATTGAAACCCGCCTCCATTGAAGCCTGCTGATCAAAGGTCTGGGCATCTGTGCAGCCGGCGATGGTGAATGAAGGGAGGTTGTAGTAGTGGGCCAGCTGAACCAGTGAAACAGCCCCTGCCACCAATTGCGGGTCTCCGTAAGAACAAGCGGTAGTAACCATATTCAAGGGAGGGGTGCCTCCGCCATAAATAAAGGGTGCGCCCTTGGCTTTTAGCTGGTGGATAACCAGCCCGGAGAGAATTTCAGCATTTGCCACAACCAGGGCGCCGGCAGTGGTTACCGGGCCAGTGGCTCCGCACATTACCGCGGGGGCATAAACAAGCGGAATCCCATTGGCTGCCGCCGTTAACATTTTCTCCAGGCCTACCCTGGAATGAATTAGCGGTGAAATTGGTTCCGAATAATGAATTACAAAAGGTTTCTCGGCCAGCTGTTTCCTGCCTCCGGTCACTAGAGAAGCCATCGTGATAATATCTTCAAGGCCCTGGCGATCATGGGCATCAAAAATTATCGGCTTGGTGCTATTTATAGTCATCACTTCAAAATGGTGCCGGTCAGATCTTTCTTTCGGCACATCTGAAGCGCGAACCATAGACATGATAAAATCAATATTTTCTAGAGCATCGGCTATCCGGACTGCATTAACTGTATCCTGTTTCACGGCAAGCCGCCTCTGGCCGGTCTCAATGTCAACCAGGTAGGGCGTATCAGACCCGGTGCCATAGTAGATGCGTCCCTTCTCGAGGGTCATAGCCCTTTCACCAATGCGGTTATAGATGGCAATTTTACAGGGCGCAGTTTGCAGCGCCTCTTGAACCATAAAGGTCGGTATTTTGACCAGATCTTCATTAATGCGGGCCCCGGCGCTCTGCAGCAGTTCAAGCGCCTCAGGTTCACAAATTTTAACACCAACATGCTCGAGGACATCAAGCGTAGCGAGGTGCAGCTGCTCCATTTGATCTGATGTCATGTTAAGTAAACCCATGCGTTTCTGAAAATAGCTGTCAATGACCAATTGTTTTTCCTCCCTTACATGATTCTATGTTTAATGCGCTCATCTTCTCTGCCAACCAACGGTCATTTGCTTTCCGCCAGGTTGCTAACCACATTGTGAATTGCCTCAACTGTTTCAGTCGGAAGTTCATTAAGTGGGTGGTTTTCAAGCAAATATTTAACCCTGGCGTTGGCTTCCTCACTAAATGTTTTACCACCCTCAGCCAGCCAACTGTCATAATTGCGACGGTTAAGTACTTCAGGGAAGAATAATTCGCTGCGAAAATGCTGCATGGTGTGCTCTTCGGCCAGGTAGTGCCCACCGGGGCCTACCTTTTCGATCAGATCAAGAGCCAGGTGCTCTTCGTCTACCGCGATACCGCGGATCAGGTTCTTAACCGCGCCTACCACTTCGTTACAAAGCAGCAAGTATTCAAGGCAGGAGATCATACCAATACCCATGTAGCCCAGATCGTGAATCAGGTTTCC
>CAYWDA010000101.1:0-17267 GCA_964456945.1 uncultured Syntrophomonadaceae bacterium | reverse complement strand
GCGCACAACCTGGCCATGGTGGCCTTAACTTCCCGCATTCAGCACGAATTTAACTCCACTGATGCCTTTTTAGAGCGCAGTGGTTTGAAGCGCCTGAATATCGACCCGCGCAATGTTGAAATGAAATGGATCATCGACTTCTGTGCCCAGTCCCTGCGTAATATTATTATTGGTATGGGTGGCCGAAAAGATGGTTTCATGATGAATTCGAACTTTGCTATTGCTGTTTCTTCAGAAGTTATGGCAATTCTCGCTGTTGCCAAAGACCTGAAGGATATGCGTGAGCGGATGGGCAGAATCGTGGTCGCCTATGACAAGAAAGGCAACCCGGTTACAACCGGTGATCTTGATGTCGCCGGCGCAATGACCGCCTGGATGGTTGACGCGATCAACCCGAACCTGCTGCAAACCCTGGAAGGGCAGCCGGTATTTGTTCACGCCGGTCCGTTTGCTAATATTGCAATCGGTCAATCCTCAATTATTGCCGACCGTATTGCCCTGAAACTGGGCGATTACGTCGTTACAGAGTCGGGTTTTGCTGCCGATATCGGCTTCGAGAAGTTCTGGAACCTGAAGTGCCGCATGTCCGGCCTGACCCCGAACTGTGCTGTAATCGTAGCCACGATTCGTGCTCTGAAGTGCCACGGCGGCGCACCGCTGCCCATGCCCGGCCAGCCGCTTGACCCGGCCTACGGCCAGGAAAATATCGGTTGGGTTGAAAAGGGCTGCGATAACCTGATTCATCACATCAAGACTGTTAAAAAAGCCGGTATCAATCCGGTTGTCTGTATCAACCACTTCTATTCTGACACCGATAATGAAGTTAAAGCAGTCCGCCGTCTTGCTGAAGAAGCAGGCGCAAGGGTTGCGCTTTCCAAGCACTGGCAGTACGGTGGCGACGGAGCCCAGGAATTTGCTGAAGCTGTTGTCGAAGCATGCGACGAGCCGACCAACTTCAAGTTCCTCTATGAGCTGGAAACCCCGCTGCGCGATCGTATTGAACTGATTGCCAAAGAAGTTTACGGGGCAGACGGTGTTGAGTATTCACCTGAAGCGCTGGCCAAGGCGAAGAAAATGGAAGCAGATCCAAAATTCCAGAAAATGGGCACCTGCATGGTCAAGACTCACCTCAGTCTTACCGATAACCCAATGCTGAAAGGTGTACCGAAAGACTGGAAGTTGAACATTCGCGACATTCTTACCTACGGTGGAGCTGACTTTGTAGTTCCGGTAGCTGGCGCAATCTCGCTGATGCCTGGAACCGCAGCCAACCCGGCTTATCGCAGGGTTGACGTTGATGTAGATACCGGTAAGGTGAAGGGCCTGTTCTAAATCGTCTAGATTCTCTATTTGACGCCGCACATAAGCTTTTTTACTAGGCGTTGAAGAAAGCTATAGGAACAATTTCAAGCGACGGTAAAAAGAGACCAGTCACACACAGGCATTAGCGCTTGTTGTGACTGGTCTTTTACTTGTTTTGATGATGTATTTTACCTTAAAAAGAGCTAGGTTTTTCAAATTTTTATAAAATATTTCTGCTTTAACTTATTTAAGTGAGTGTACGGAAGAACATTTTCTTTTTGTAATCTTCCCACCACAATCCCGGGATGAACCTTTATCGAGGTTGCAAAATCGATAATATTTTGTTCACTAAACCTGGTTTCGTTAATAAGCAACTCGTATTTTCTTGGAGGTATTAATAAATCTTTTGCGAATAGATCTGCTTCTTTCTCATAGTCCTCATTATTGTTGTCTGTTTCAAAATCAACTAATGTTTTTGTAATTTTCTTTTGAAAAACGTGGCCCAATTCATGTAACAATGAAAACCAAAAAATATCAGCATATCTTCCTCTGTTGGTAATTCCAAGAATGACTTTATCTTTATTAATCCACTTAGTTGCCCCGTATACACCAGAATTTTTCAAACTAGGAATTATCACAAATGCAACGCCGCATTCTGTAAATATGCGAGATATTGCTGGTAGAAAATCAGATGGGTTCTGTAAAGTCATTTCTCTAATATCCGGTAAATATTTTTTAAGCTTTTTTTCAGAATAAGGGCTAGTTTCTATTTGTTTGCCAATATTTATTACCGTCTGCACCCATGCATTAGAATTTATAATAACTTTCTCATCAACATTGGACGCTTGGCGAAATTGAACTAGAAAATCCTTCTTTTTTAGAACGCTAAAAGATGAAATGGCAAAATACTTAAATAGCTCAGAAACCTGCTCTGTCTTATTTTTGGTAGCCTTAACTTTACTAAGGTTTTCAAAAAATGAATAATCAAATAGCGCCAAATCGGCTTCTTCATTTTTTTGAGCTTGTAATGTTTCAATTTCTATTAATTTTTGATCATACTTTCTTTGCAAATCAAACCACATATCTACTCTTGTACCAAACATTAAAGACAAATTCTTTGCAATGTTGCCAGAAATAGAAGCTTTTCCATTTACTAATTCGCTTAAATTTTTAGGTGTAACATTTAAGCGTTTGGCAAACTCCTCTTGAGTTATTTCCAAATCATTAATCAAATCACTGATATAATATCCCGGGTGAAAAGCAGAGATGTTTTCAAATTCTATTTTATTCATAATGATTCGATACCTCCACCACAATAATGCATTTTACTTTACTACACTTTGAATTGAAGTCTAAATTATTATCTTCTCTGCTCAAAGGCGGATCCGGCTTTATGGTCATCCGGTACCCCAATTTTCGCCCAAGATCCAAAGCAAAATGGTCTTTTTGGGTCCCCAAAAGTTGGTGCAAATGATAAGCAGGAAAACAAGCAACATCATTCAAAGTTGATGCGTTTTCAATAAAATTCAAGGCGGCAAATAACTTTTCTGCAGCAAGGTCCCCTAATAATTTCCTTGCTTGCTTATAGTCACTGCATAGTTTTTTTGTTCTGTTATTTCCGTAACCTACAACTACCATTATATTCTTCCTCATCGAATGTGTCAATAAAATATTACCTAATCAGTAATTTTATTGGCACATTAATGTAGTTAACATTTGAAATAACTTCAGCAGCTTTAGCCCAGATGCGGAAATTAGTAGCTTTTCTGGAGTTGATGCGGTAACCAACGGAGATGATCGCGTCCAGATTTTGTAGAGATTATATGAGAACTCATAGAC
This sequence comes from uncultured Syntrophomonadaceae bacterium, assembly GCA_964456945.1. GTDB lineage: Bacteria > Bacillota > Dethiobacteria > DTU022 > DTU022 > CAYWDA01. The sequence goes on along the minus strand of CAYWDA010000101.1, from coordinate 14,126 downwards.
AGAATCAGTGCATTAAAGGCTTAAGAAATTGGTGATCAGAATACCTGGCAAATCCGAATTATGTGTAATGGCGTCCCTTTAAGTTATATTCACTGATCTGCTTTTCAGGCAGAATACCAGTCTGCAGGCAGAAAAAGCTTAACGTCTTCCGTTACAGGTCGCGCTGCTAAGATGTCAGCTACTTTTTTCTCCTGTCCAGGGATAATCAAAGCAGGGGCAATGTCAGCTAAAGGCACAAGCACGAAGTCACGTTCGGAAAGGCGCGGGTGTGGTAGTTCCAGAAGTGGTGTGTTCATCCTGATTTGATCGTAAACAAGAAGATCAAGGTCAATAACCCTTGGGCCCCATATTTCTTTTCTCACCCTGCCCAGTTTATCTTCAATAGCCAGCATTTTGATCAGCAGCTTTGTAGGCGATAGACCGGTTTCCAGAATTGCACTGGCATTTAGAAAAGGCCCCTGATCAGGGCCCCCAACAGGAGCAGTTTCATAGATGGCAGAAACTGTAATTATTTTAACACCGGGTTCTTTTTGAAGCAGCTCTAAGGCCTGCTTCAAATTATCAAGCCGGTCACCCAGGTTGGTGCCCAGTGCAATAAAAGCAATGTTTCGCCCGCTGTTAATATTCGATTCCATAAGCCTTTATAAACCCCGAATTAGATATAATTATGCTACTTTGTCCGGCTGACCATTACACTGACTCCGCCCTGCACTCCCGGAATTGGAGGGTTTGGCTTGCGTACTTCGACAGCAGCTTCAAGGATGTCGGGTATAGTCATCAGTTTATCAGCTATCCGACAGGCAAGAGTCTCCAGCAGCCGGCACGACTGCCCGTACATAATTTCTTCAACCATGGCTACGGCCGTCCGGTAATCGGGTACTGCATCGATCTGGTCCTCCTGATGGCCGGTCAGATCCAGACCAAGTTCAACGCTGACCTGAAATTCCTGTCCCAGAGCCTGTTCTTCCAATAGCACACCATGGTAGCCAAAGCAGACAATTCTTTCAACGATAATCCGATCCATAATTATTTCACCTCCGAGTCATTGCGTCGGTCATAATTGCAACCCGCTTCATTTCTAAAACATCATGAACCCTGATCATGGCTGCCCCGGCAGCGATACCACAGGCCACAGTGGCAGCCGTACCCTCAAGGCGCTGATCGGCAGGCAGGTCAAGAGTTTTGCCGATCAGTGATTTGCGGGATGTTCCGAGCAGCAGGGGGTAACCCAAACAGCATAGTTCACTTAAACGTCGCATAACTTCCAGGTTTTGAGCCAGATTTTTACCGAAACCGATACCGGGATCGATAAGAATATCACTATCCTTAATGCCGGCCTGGTGGGCCAGGGCAATAGACTCTTCCAGATCAACAATAATATCGGGAATCAGATCTGCGTAGTCTGTATCGCTGCGGTTGTGCATCAGGCAGATTGGAACCTTGTAACGCGCGGCAACAGCGCCAAGGGCATTATCTTTTTTCAGACCCCAAACATCGTTAAGCATTTCCACCCCGGCGGCCAGCACCGCTTCAGCGACAGCCGCCTTGTAACTGTCAATCGAGAGAGGCAGCTTAAAAGAGCGCTCTTTTTTCAGGGCTTGAATAACCGGCATAACCCGTTGTAGCTCCTCATCTACTGTAATTTCCTGATGGCCGGGGCGGGTCGATTCTCCACCAATATCGATAATGTCGGCGCCCTGTTCAGCCATTCTGAAAGCCTGGGCTACTGCTTCTTCAACACGGTCATAGCGACCGCCGTCAGAAAAAGAGTCAGGCGTTACATTGAGAATGCCCATGATTATTGTTCTGCTGCCCAGGGGCAGCACTTTATCGCCCAGGTGCAGCCCAATAGGGTGAGTAGATTGTAATTTTTGCAGAGTTATATTCAGAAGAGTTTCCAACTGGGCAAAATATCCGCCCAGCGTTTTCATTTCCAGGCAAATCTGCGAAAGTTCTTTTTCCCCAGCGGCAACAATGGCGCTGCTCAGGTCTTGATCGGCGCTACTTTCCTGGTAGAAAAGGATCGTCGCGCTGTTATTTTCAAAAAGCTGCTGCAGAGGCGCTATAATTGTTTTGGGAATGTGACGCAGTTTGAAAAAATGCTTCATGTTTTGCTGCCTGAAATTATTGGCCATAGCCTCTGTAAGCCCGGCGCATAAAAGGTCACTTACAACCAGGTGAGGTTTAATAAATGTTGTTTGCATAGTACCCTCTCTTAAATCAATATTCCAGGTGATCACTGTGTGGGTGGCTATCAAGGGCATTGCACTTGTCGCGAACAGAACAGCGGAAGCATATACGGGCATAAGCATCCGCCCGGCAGAGTGCTATGCTCAGTGGCGAACGGTGTTCCCCGCTATCCGCCTTAAGGCGGTGCTGCCTGATTGCTTTTAAGATCAGGTCGGTTTCTGATCTGCTGAAACCGGCTGACTTGAGCAGCGGAGCAGCCAGCTTAGCACTGGTTTCTGCATGATCTTCGCCTGTTTCATACTGCTGCCAGCGCCCGATATCATGTAATAAACCTGCCGCGTAAGCCATTTCCCGGGAAATAAATAGAGTATTTTCTTCGAGCAAAATGATATAGGTCAGACGCGCCACTGCCAATAGGTGCTCAAAGGGGTGTTTGCAAAATACCCTTCCCTCTTCTGCTCTTTCGTTGCGCTGCAGGTAGAGATTGTAATCAGGGCTGTCAATGATCTTGTTTACCCGTTTCATTGATATCTCCCACAATAAAGGTGTTCAGAATTACTAACCATGGATCAGGCTGAAAACCTCGGTGCGCGAGCTGGCATTACGCCTGAACAGACCGCGTACAGCTGATGTTATGGTAATTGCGCCCGGTTTGGCAATGCCCCGAATGCTCATACAAAGGTGTTCAGCTTCGATCACCACGACTACTCCTTTTGGTTTCAGTTCTTCTGTTATAATGTCGGCTACATTACTGGTCAGACGTTCCTGCAGCTGCGGTCGCCTTGAAAGGGTATCAATGACCCGTACAAGCTTGCTCAGCCCGACAATTTTGCCGTCAGATGGCAGGTAAGCCACGTGTGCTTTGCCGTAAAAAGGGAGCAGGTGATGCTCACACATTGAATAAAAAGAGATATCTTTGACCAGAACAATCTCTTCATGGTTATCTTCTACAAAGCAGGTTTGCAGGTGTTTGCGCGGATCCTGTTTTAAGCCACCAAACAGCTCCTCGTACATTTTTGCCACGCGTAAAGGTGTGCCGCGTAAACCTTCCCGGTTAATATCTTCACCGACTGCTTCCAGGATCATTTCCACGGCTGTGATAATTTTTTCTTTATCCACGGTGATACCACCTTTCTGTTAATAGAGAATTATACCCGGTAACCAGAGAATTAAAGTATGCAAAAGTGCACAGGCCAGGATGTTTTCTGTTCTCAGGTAAAGGTAGCCCAAAATGGCGGCCATCCCCGGTACCAGAACCAGAACTTCCAGGTAAGCGTAAGGGTAAACGAGCATCCACGGCGTTGTAATCGTCATAATGGCCAGATGGACTAATGCAGCCATCAAGACCATTAAAACGAAACCCTTTGTCGGGCCAAACTGGCGACTGAGCATTTTTTGAATATAGCCGCGCCATAACATCTCTCGTGTCAATCCGATTATAACGTATATTAGCGGCAGGTAAAGAAATGTTTTTAGGCCGCCAAACTGCAGCCCTGATGGAAAACCTCCAACTACGCCGACAATCAATAATGCGGTGATTATGGCCATAAGGTAGCCGTAACGTAATCTGTCACGGCGCATTCCCATGTCCAGATAATCTATTTTACCGTATTTTGCGGATAAGATCAGCGCAAAAAGTGCGGCAATGTAACCGCCGGCTGCATAAATAAGCGGCCACTCAAACCATGTGGTCACCAGTTCACTGGAAAAGATTGATAAGGCGATCAGCGGGACCATGATCATGCTGAAGCTGTTCGGCTGTGTTTTACGTAACAGGTACCAGTAGCGTGAATAACGGTGGTCGATAGAAAAGATCGTGATAACCATTATTGCTATGGCTATAAATAAACTATAGAGAACGAAGGCCCCGGCCACACTTAAGGCAGAGGTGTTGGTTTGGGGGGGCAGTATCGGTTCCCCATCTTCCGCCATAAAATAGTAGTAAACGACATTTTCCCGGGCATAGAAAGAAAGAGGAACTGTATCCTTCCAGATAGCCGGAATGCCAATCTGTTTATTAAAAATAGATTCTGCATGACGCAGCGTTTCCGCATCTTCCAGAGGCGTAAAGATATTGCTGCCTCTTAATTCATCGAACATCTGGTGTTCAAGGGCCATGAAAACACCGAACAGTTGATCATTTTCAAGCGGCTGACCTTTTTTTTGATGTTCTCCGGGCCCAATCAGAATGAAACATGTTTTTCTATCCGCATCATCGACGGGTATAATAATACCGCCGCCGGGGAAATCGATATTGAGCTCATTGATTTCAAAAGACCAGGGTTCAAAGGCTGAAGCCGATCTGAATTGCATGCTGTTTGGGCGATTGCCAAGTGAGTCGGGAATCAGGGCAGAAACAGCAAAAGCGGTAATAACAAGGATCATTGTCAGCCCCAGCAGTAATATCAGGGCGATGAAATAATTTTTAATACCAAATTTTTTTAAGAGCAAAAGGTAGTCCTCCTCAGGCAATTCATGTTGTCAATATAACCTTTCGTACTTCGACGGGTGCTACAGTTTTCCTTTAATCCCAGCCCGCTGCTGCCTTCCCAGTGAATCGGGTTCTTTTCAAAATAGCCTTAATCTGCTATATTGTTAAATAAAAGATCCCGGGGGGGAAATATATTGCTGCTTGCTATTGATGTCGGAAACACACATATTATGCTTGGCGTATACCGTGAAGATAAGATCCTGGTTTACTGGCGCATTGCCACGCACCGGGATAGCACTGAGGATGAACTGGGGATGGTTGTTAAAAACCTGCTCCAAAACAGTGATCTTAGATTGTCTGATATCAGCGCTATTGCCATATCTTCAGTTGTGCCCCCGTTGATGTACTCTTTGGAACGAATGTCCCAAAAATATTTCAACCTTGAGCCCTTGATTATTGGTCCCGGAATTAAAACCGGTTTAAACATTGTAACAGATAATCCGCGTGAAGTGGGGGCAGATCGAATAGTTAATGCGGTTGCTGCCCTGAATCTTTATGGTGGCCCTTTGATTATTGTAGATTTTGGCACGGCAACCACTTTTTGTGCAGTCTCTGAGGCAGGTGATTATCTCGGTGGTATTATCGCGCCCGGTATCGGTATTTCTTTGGAAGCGCTTTTTGATCGGGCGGCAAAACTTCCCCGGGTTGAAATAATCAGACCAGCAAAGGTCATTGGCAAAGATACAATCACCAGCATGCAGTCAGGTATAGTTTTTGGTTATGTTGGTCAGGTTGATGGAATTGTCCGCAGGATGATCGCTGAGCTTGGGAACAAACCGAAGATCATTGCGACCGGTGGTTTTGCATCGTTGATTGCCCGTGAGTCAGAAACAATATGCACTGTAAATCCGCTTCTAACTCTTGAAGGTTTGCGGATCATCAATAATCTAAACGCTTAGAAGAGGCAGGGAGGTTGGCTTAAGGTGCGAATCGGGCTAGCTTTAGGCGGTGGCGCAGCGAGAGGCATTGCTCACATCGGTGTGCTTAAGTATTTAGAAGAGCGCAATGTTAAACCATGCTGTATTGCCGGAACCAGCGCCGGCAGTATTGTCGGTGCTTTTTACTGTTCCGGAATGCCGGTAGAGAAAATCGGTCAGGTAATCTCAGAAATGTCGTGGAGAGATCTGGTCAGGTTGTCGCTTCCGCGGAAGGGAGTGATCAAATCATCCCGCCTGCTGAGGCTTATCGAGGAGCATATCGGCGACATGACCTTTCAGGAACTAAAAATACCACTGTTGATCAACGCCGTAGATCTTTTAAGCGGTGAAGAGATCGTTATCTCCGAGGGATCGGTTGCCAGGGCAGTGGAGGCAAGCAGCGCTATCCCCGGTATTTTTACCCCTGTAAGACTGGGGAATCATCTTTTTGTCGATGGGGGCTTGCTTGATAATGTTCCGGTAACATTGATGGTTGATCGTAATATCGATTACATTATCGCTGTTGACGTGGGAGCGCAGAAATTGTTGCAGAAAGAGCCCAACACTATCTTCGAAGTTCTGATTCAATCGTTCGATATCGTGCGGCGCCATCGTGATATGCCTGCGCATAAGTATGCTGATAAAATGATCAAGCCGGACCTGGGTGAATTTGCAATTTGGGATACCAGCAAGGCGGATATCATGATCAAGCGGGGTTATGATGCGGCAAAAGAGACTCTTGCCAATATCGATCTGGCGAAAAAACAGGGCCGTATAGCAAAGTGGTTTAGCAAACGCAAACAAAAAATGGAGGGTCTAAATGAAAAATCTTAGCTGTTGGGAAGCGATTAATGAACGCCGCTCTACGCGTAATTTTAAAGTTGGCACTATTGCCCCCGAAGAACTGGACATGATCATTGAAGCGGCAAGGTTAGCGCCATCCGGGACCAATCGGCAGCCCTGGCGTTTTCTATTATTGAGCAGTGAAGAAGAAAAAGCGAAGATCGCCGCTGCAATTGTCCAGCCCTTTGTTTTGGAAGCGCCGGCTCTGTTTGTCTGCTGCCTTGATCGCCGGGCTTATACCCGCATTCATCTCGAAGATAGAATGCATGAACTTGTGCAGGCTGAAGTCTTCACTAAAGAAGCTGCCGGGTATATTACTGCGATGAGAGTGCCTGATAAGGTTGAAGATGTCAAGATACCCTCGTCAGCCTATATTGATCTTGGCATAGCTGTGCAAAACATGGTTTTAATGGCTACGGCCCTTGGTCTCGGGAGCTGCTGGGTGCGTTTGTTCAATCCGCAGCAGGTGCACGCTGCCTTAAATCTGCCTGCAGAAATTGAAGTTGTCGCCCTGCTGCCGATCGGCTACCCGGCTCAGTCACCCCTTCCCCGTCCCCGTCTGAGCCGCGATCAGATTATGCTTACGCCATAAACAGAATCAGTATTGCCTCTTTAGCGCTAAAGAGTTACAATTGAATTGCTAAGGAGGGTTAAAGATGGCTGAAAAAATTAGTGTTTATGTAGATGAAAAACTTCACCGTGTCCTTAAGGCTGAGGCAGTTCAGAGGGGTAAATCATTGTCGCAGTTCATGATTGATGCTGCGTTATGTTCCCTTCATGCCCCGGACCGTAAAGTGTTGGCCGCGGCAATGGATTCTGTTCGTGAGTCGCAGGAAGAGTATTTTTCAAGGGAAGATCTCCTTGAGATGCGTAAAGACGGGTGGCGTTACTGATTAACAATGTGGTAGTCGACGCCTCTGTAGTTCTGTCATGGGTTTTACCCACGGAAGATACTGATCAAGCCCTGTCTCTTCGCAGCTATGCTCTCGACAACCCTCAAATGGAACTATTGGTACCGCCAACCTTCTGGTATGAAGTAACTAATGTTTTATGGGTGGCAACTCGTCGCCAGAGATTGGACAACTATAATGCCCTGAAAGCATTAGAATCGCTGAACGATTTTCAGTTTACGGTGTGGATTGCCGAGCCTGAGCATTGCTTAAAACTTTCAATAGCCTATAATCTGGCAGTTTATGATACTGCTTATCTTGAGATTGCCAATGATAAAAAGGCTGCATTGTGGACGATGGATCAACGACTTAAAAAAGCTGCTGAGAGCCTTGGTATCAATGTACTACCTTAGAAACCTGCTGATAACACTTGATAATTGGTTTTCTATAGGTAAAAAGCCCGGGATTTTTAATCCCGGGCTTTCTTAGAATGCCAGTTACTATGCTATAGCCGTTCAGTCGGTTAGCTGGTTTGGTCAGTGTCAACCGTGGCAGCAGCAAGCTGCTTATACATTTCAAGTCTTTCTTTATTAGCCTTCTCTGCTTTTTCGAAGAGCATCGATGCCCGCTCGGGGAACTCTTTTGTCAGGGCGCGGAAACGCACTTCGTTCATCATAAAGGTGCGCAGCTCTTCTTTTGGTTCTTTCGAGTCAAGAATAAACGGATTTTTTCCTTCTGCAGTAAGCATTGGGTTGTAGCGGTATAGAGGCCAGTAGCCTGATTCAACGGCCAGCTTGCCTTCCCGCTGACTCTTGCTCATATCAATGCCGTGAGCGATACAGGGCGAGTAGGCGATAATCAGCGACGGCCCAGGGTATGCTTCTGCCTCTATCAGCGCCTTGAGAAACTGATTTTTATTGGCGCCCATTGAAACCATGGCTACATAAACATAGCCATAGGTCACTGCCATCAAGCCTAAGTCTTTTTTACGCATATCCTTGCCGGCGGCAGCGAATTTGGCAATTGCGCCGGTCGGTGTCGATTTTGACGATTGACCTCCGGTGTTAGAATAAACCTCGGTGTCCAAGACTAGCACATTAACATCTGCCCCGCTGGCCAGAACGTGGTCAAGTCCACCGAAGCCGATATCGTAGGCCCAGCCGTCTCCACCAAAGATCCAGATCGAGCGCTTCGGCAGCAGGTTTGCTTTCTCCCTGATTCCGTTCAGCAGCTCGGCATTGCCCGGCTGTGGCTTTTCTGCTTCTAAAAGTTCACGAATACTATCGGCAGCTTTCAGTGAAGCAGAACCGTCATCTTTTACATCAAGCCAATTTTGCAAGGCGGCCTTAAGTTGATCGGAAATTCCGCTTTGAATGGTTTCTTCGATCAGGTCGGTTAGCTTAGACCTCAGCTGTCCGATGGCCAGCGAGTAGCCGAAGCCGAACTCGGCATTATCTTCAAACAGTGAACTGGCCCAGGCCGGCCCGCGCCCCCTGCTGTCAACAGCATAAGGCACAGTTGGTGCATTGCCCCCGTATATTGACGAACAACCGGTAGCGTTGGCCACAACCATGCGGTTACCATAGAGCTGAGTAATAACCTTGATGTATGGGGTTTCTCCGCAGCCGGCGCAGGCGCCGGAATACTCAAAGAGCGGTTTATGGTACTGGCTGCCGCGCACGGTGTCTGGCGCAATCTCCAGGTTTGTTTCAGGAAGACTTTCCGCAAAGCGGAAATTAGCATCTTCAGCAGCTGTTATTTCAACCAGCGGTTTCATCTCCAGGGCGACGGTTTTGGCCGGGCAGATGTCCACGCAGTTACCGCAGCCGGTGCAGTCAAGCGGCGAGACCTGTATTCTATACTGGTAGCCTTTTATATCTTTGCTGCTTCCATCAACCGTATTGAAACTTTCCGGGGCGCCGTCAAGATCTTCAGGTTTGGCCAGGTAAGGCCTGATTGCCGCGTGCGGGCAGATGAAAGAGCACTGGTTGCACTGGATACAGTTTTCGGGTATCCAGATCGGCACCTGGATGGCGATGCCCCGCTTTTCATAACGGGTTGTCGCTGTAGGCACGGTTCCGTCAGGGTTGAAAGCGCTAACCGGAAGATCGTCCCCCTTCAGGGAGGTCATCGGGAAAATTGTATCGCAGACATACTGGGGCGCTTCTTCAGGGGTGAAAGAGCCACCTGTGGTCGCTTCAGTCCAACTGGCAGGATAGCTTATCTCTTTAAGCGCTTCAACGCCTTTGTAGATGGCCGCAACATTCTGCGCCACTATTTCTGCGCCTTTTTTGCCGTATGATTTATTGATCATTTTTTCAATCTGCTGGAAGGCCAGCTCGGAATCAATTACACCCGAGAGTTTAAAGAACGCAGCCTGCATGATTACATTAATGCGCCCGCCAAGGCCGATTTCAGCAGCAATCTTGAAAGCGTCAATGTTGTAGAAGCGCAGTTTTTTATGGGCGATAGTCTGCTTCATTTCTGCCGGCAGCTGTTCTTCCATCTCGGCAGTGCTCCAATCGGAGTTAAGCAGAAAAACCCCTTCTTCCCTGATACCTTCAAGAACATCGTAGCGAGTGACAAATGATGGGTTGTGGCAGGCAACGAAATCAGCCTGATCAATCAGGTAGGTAGACTTAATTTCAGTAGGGCCGAAGCGCAGGTGAGATACGGTAATGCCACCGGATTTTTTCGAATCGTAAACGAAGTAGCCCTGGGCATATTGATCGGTATTGTTACCGATAATGATAATACTGTTTTTATTGGCCCCTACGGTGCCGTCAGCACCGAGTCCGAAAAACTTAGCCCGGTAAGTTCCTGCGGGAGAAGTGTAGAGGCAGCCGGGAACTTCCAGGGAAGTATGGGTCACGTCATCTAAAATGCCGACGGTGAAGTGATTCTTTGGTTTAGCAGCTTTCAGGTTGTCGAATACTGCCTGTACCATACAGGGGTTAAATTCTTTGGATCCGAGTCCGTAACGACCGCCAATAACCGGCAGAGGTTTGTCCGCTTCAGCCAGGGCAGTAATTACGTCCTGGTATAGAGGTTCACCTAAAGCGCCCGGTTCCTTGGTGCGGTCTAACACGGCAATGTTTTTGCAGCTGGCCGGCAGTGCTTTAATAAAGTCCTCACCCGGGAAGGGCCTGTAGAGACGAACTTTGATCAAACCGATTTTTTCTCCCTGCTGGTTCAGGTAGTTAACGGTCTCCTCAACGGTTTCGCAGGCCGAACCCATGCAGACAACCACCGATTCAGCATCCGGCGCCCCTACATAGTCAATCAGGTTGTAGCGGCGGCCTGTTAGTTCGAAGACCTGGTCCATTACCGCCGCGACTTTGGCCGGAGTCTCCAGGTAGTAGCTGTTTGCCGCTTCCCGGTTTTGGAAGTAGATGTCCGGGTTTTGGGCGGTGCCACGCTGGTGGGGCTTTTCCGGGTTCAGGGCGCGTTCCCGGAATGTTTTGACGGCATCCCAGTCAACAAGCTTTTTAATCTCTTCATAATCGATCAGCTCAATTTTCTGCACCTCGTGGGAGGTGCGGAACCCGTCAAAGAAGTGGATAAAAGGGACGCGTGTCTTGAGTGTGCTCAGGTGGGCGACAAGGGCCATATCCATAACTTCCTGCACCGAATTGGATGCAAGCATGGCGAAACCGGTTTGGCGGGCGGCCATTACATCGGAGTGATCGCCAAAGATCGACAGCGCATGGGTTGAAAGGGCTCTAGCTGAGACATGAAAGACACTGGGCAGCAGTTCACCGGATATTTTATACATGTTTGGAATCTTCAGCAGCAGCCCCTGGGAGGCGGTAAAGGTGGTGGTCAACGCTCCGTTGACCAATGACCCGTGCACCGCTCCGGCTGCGCCGGCTTCCGATTGCATTGTGGCAATACGCATTATTTGTCCGAAAATGTTTTTTCGACCGTAGGCGGCCCATTCGTCACATACTTCGGCCATCGGGGAAGAGGGAGTAATCGGGTAGATTGCCGCCACATCGCTAAGGGCGTAAGCGATGTAAGATGCGGCGGTATTGCCGTCCATCGTTTCTGTCTGTTTATTCAATAAAAACACCTCCATGGGTATATGTTGTGAAAATGATATATTTTACAAATATTACCGGATAGAATCCCGCTTGATCTTAACATTTTACGCCCCCGCTGACAAGTTGCCTGCAAAGCGAGTGCAGGGATTCGCTGAAGTTGGGCGAATTAAGACTAACATTCAGATTTGGGAGTGATTCTATTGAACAGTTTTGGCTTTAATTTGCCGACAAGGATAGAGTGCGGAAACGGTTTGCTGCAGAAGGTTGGGAAAGCAGCCCGTGAATTGCAGACCGGGGGTAAAGTTTTTGTGATCACTGATCCCGGAGTGCAAAAAGCGGGCTTAGTGACCTCTGTGCTGACAGCGCTTAAAAAAGAAGGTTTTGAATGCCTGGTATTTGATCAGGTCCAGCCCAACCCCAGGGATTGTGACTGTGAAGCCGGCGGTAGAGAAGCCCGCAGCTATGGCGCTGACCTGATTGTTGCCGTTGGTGGTGGGTCCGTAATCGATTCAGCCAAGGCGATAGCCCTGCTGCAAACCCACGACGGGAAACTAAAGGATTACGAGGGTAAAGGAAAAGTAAAACACGCGCTAATGCCCATAGTAGCTATCCCCACAACAGCCGGGACAGGTTCGGAAGTGACCCGTTCGGCAGTGATTACTGATACAGAACGAAAATTTAAGATGACCGTTAAAGATGTTCTACTTGCCCCCAGGTTGGCGCTGGTTGATCCGGAAACTACTTATACTTTACCGGCCAGTCTAACCGCTTCTACCGCTATGGACGCGCTGGTGCATGCCATTGAAGCCTACACCTGTAGAGAGGCGAACCCGATAACTGATGCTCTGGCCCTGGCGGCGATCGAAAAAATTTACCCATCACTAAAGACTGCGGTTCGCGAGGGAGATAACCGGCAAGCCAGGGATGACCTGATGATCGGTTCCCTGATGGCCGGAATCGCTTTTTCTCACTCCGATGTTGCCGCAGTGCACTGCATGGCAGAAGCCATTGGCGGTCTTTACGACACCCCGCACGGTGTAGCCAATTCGATTTTTCTGCCGATCGTCACCGCTTTTAACAGCGAAGCAGATCTGCAAAAACATGCCCGGGTCGCCCTGGCTTGTGGGCTGCCGGTAAGCCATCATTCCCCGGATCAGGCTTCTGCTTTATTGGTGGAAAAGCTGGCGGAACTGGCAAGTGAGATTGGCATTCCCGCTTTCAGCAGTATACCCGGAGTTAACCCTGGTGATTTTGAGCGATTAGCTGCCACTTCCGCTATCAACGGGTCAACCCCTAGTAATTGCCGCCAGGTCAGTGAAAGTGACTATCTTGCTCTTTTCAAAGCAACATTTGAGGCTTAACTTAATGCGCAGGTTTTTTGTTCTTCTGTTTTCTATATTTTTCTCCCCTTGCCAAGAAAATAAAAGGGGTTGCTGCAGTTTAAAGAAGAATTGACAGCAGAAGTTATATTTATGTTAGAATCAGGGTATGGAAAAACAGCACTTAACTCGCAAACAAAAACATATACTGGTTGTAGAAGACGAAGAAGATATCGTCAGGTTGCTTGTATTCCACCTAGAAAAGGAAGGGTATCTGGTGCACAGCACCGGCAGCGGTACCCAGGCCCTCGATATTGCTTTTGCCAATCCGCCTGACCTGGTGATTCTCGACATTATGCTTCCGGAGATGGATGGTCTTGAAGTCTGCCGCCGCCTGCGCAGCACTGCAGAGACCGCTTTAGTGCCGGTAATGATCCTTTCGGCCCGTCGGGAAGAGTTTGATAAAGTCCTTGGCCTTGAACTGGGTGCAGATGATTATATGGTCAAACCTTTCAGTGTGCGTGAACTAGTTGCCCGGGTCAGGGCTATGCTGCGGCGTGCCGATCAAAGTGATTACCAACCAGGTCCTGTAACTCAGGAAGAAAGCATTATGCAGTATGGTAATCTGATGCTTTTTCCGGAACGGCACCAGGTAACTGTTGAAGGTGAAGCACGCAGCCTCACCCATAAAGAATTTATGCTGCTGCAGTTGTTGATGTCTAACCCGGGGAAAGTGCTTACCCGTGAATTGCTGCTTGATAAAGTCTGGGGCTATGAAGTCGAAGTGGATACAAGAACGGTAGATGTCCATATTCGCTACCTGCGCCAAAAAGTTGAACCCGATCCTGCCAACCCCTCTTACATTGAAACCGTACGCGGAGTCGGCTATCGTTTCTCTGGCAAATAGAATACTTTGCAGTAGGAGGTCTTGCCTTGGTTAGCGGAATTCGCCGGCGGGGGATTTTGTACTACCTGGCGATTATCGCCGTTGTAGTCCTTTTTATGGGGGCTTTTTTTGTCTGGTTTTTGAATTATTTCTATATGCAGACCCTGCGTGAAAACCTTTTCATTCAGGCCCGACTTACCGCTTCGCTGGTTGAAGAAATGCTGATTCGTGATGCTGGGCCCCAAGAAATTGATGCCTTAAGTAAATCAATGGGCAGTGAATTGGGTATCCGCCTTACCCTGATCGATATTGATGGAACTGTTCTTGCGGATTCCTCCGAAAACCCTGCCCTGATGGATAACCACCGTTACCGGCCGGAGGTTGAAGAGGCGCTGCAGCAGGGGCGGGGGGCTGCGGCGCGCTACAGTGTTACGCTCGATGAAGAGATGTACTACATGGCAGTTCCGCTGCAGGATAGTGCTGATAATAGTGAAGAACCTGACCCGGTTGCCGTGGTGCGTCTGGCCCTGCCTCTGGCCGGTATTAA
>CAYWDA010000100.1:0-3873 GCA_964456945.1 uncultured Syntrophomonadaceae bacterium | reverse complement strand
TATGCAAGCAGCGATACAGGTAAGAAACAGCTTGATCGACTTAAATTTCGCCTGCCTGTTTTTGGCCAACTGATTCAGAAATCGGTCATAGCCAGTTTTTCCCGTACATTTTCGACAATGATGGCTACCGGTGTACCGGTTGTGCAGTCGTTGTACGCTGCCGGAATGTCAACAGGCCACACCATGGTTATCGAGGCGACTCAGATTGCCGGCGAGAAGATCCAGGAAGGCAGTACAGTATCTGCCCCTCTTGAAGCCAGTGGTATCTTTCCGCCGATGGTCACGCACATGATTTCGGTAGGGGAAGAAACCGGGAATATACCTGACATGATGGATAAGGTGGCCGAGTTTTTTGAAGAAGAGGTAGCAACAATGACAAAGGGCTTAACGGCTCTAATTGAACCACTAATGCTAGTTGTGATCGGTGTTGTAGTGGGCGGTATGTTGATTGCCCTTTACCTGCCTATCTTTACGGTGATAACGCAGATTTAATAGAGTTGGGAGTTGTCGACTGATGGCACGAAATGCTGCAAAGAGGTCGGTTGGTCTTGAAATTGATACTGGAATGGTGCGAGCAGTGGAAGTAACCGGAACTGCCGCTAAACCGAAACTAATCGCTATGGCCGGATCACCTCTGCCCGTTGGCGCTGTTGACGAGGGTATGGTTATTCATCCGCTTGAAGTCGGCAATGCTTTGCGTAAACTCTGGTCTTCAGGAGCAATTAAATATCCTAAAGTTTTATTGGGCGTATCCAACCAGGGGGTTCTGGTTCGCTACGCTACAATTCCAAAAGTGCCGAAAGAGAAACTTGATGGCATGATTCGATTTTATGCCCAGGAACACATGCCCATACCTTTGGAAAGTGTTGTTTTGGGCTACCAGGTGGTCGGTGAGCGTGAAGATGAAGGCAAAAATGTTTTAGAAGTGCTGCTGGTGGCTGCTCGCCGTGACATGCTTAATGGCTTTCTCGAGGCGCTTACCGTAGCCGGTTTGGAGCCGGCAGATATAGATGTTTCCACACTGGGACTGATGAGAATTCTACCACCGGCCGCGATGGATCGCACTGTTGCCGTAATCAATGTTGCTTACGGACTAAGCAGCATCCTTATTGCGGCCAATGGCGGGCCGCGCTTAGCCCGCCAGGTTTCAACAAAAATTAAAGATCTTAGCGCAGGGCTAAACCTCTCACTTGACAGAATTATTGCCGAGGGAATCGGTAGTCTGGAACTGAACACAGAGATAATTAACCCCTGGTTGAATAATTTAATTTCTGAAACACGCTCATCGCTTACTTACTACCAGAACCAAGCTAATACCGCCGAAGTAGAAGCGATTATCTTTAACGGCAGCGGAGCCCTGATCAAAGGCATCGCTCCCAAGATCGAAGAAGTTTTGCGGTTACCGGTTCGCATTTTAAACCCCTTTGCCGGTTTTTCAGGTGCAGAATCTAAAAGTAGGGGAATCGGTTTTCGCAGTGTAGAGTACGCGATCAGTGCCGGCCTGGCGCGCCGCGGCCTGGAGGGATTATAGGATGGATTATGTTAGCTTACTGCCACCTGAGATAAAGAAACGAAGGCTCGACGAAAGTAAACAGGCCGTAATGGTGCGGATTGTTATGGTCTTATTCCTCTTGATCATGGTCGTTTACGTTTACCTGTTGGTCAGCACCTTTATGGCCCGTAATGATTTGAAAATATTGCGCCAGGAACGCGAAAATGTTGAAATGCAGGTGGCACAGCTCGCTGAATACGAGATAATATTTAATAATTTAGTAGCGGCTGAAACAAGGCTTAATTCTGCAATGGGCAGCGTGCCAATATGGGAGCAATTCCTGCAGGATATCGGGCTTACACTCCCCCCCGGTGTTACCCTGACCGATATGACATTGACTTATGACACCGAAAACGGCACCTTGAATATGCGTGGATGGACTTACAGTCACCGCGATGTGGGTGACATGCTTGATCTGCTCAATACTGTTGAGCAGCTGAATGAAGTTCGCTGTCGGGTTTCAACCGAAACTACAGTTGGCAGCCAGGATGCCGTTTCGTTTACAGTCGATGCTGTCCTTTTACCCGGGCCACCTTTTCTGACTGAAATTGAAACTGAAGTTGCTTCAGATGATGTTCCGGAAGAGGAGGGAAGTTGATATGGCGGCACCAACCGGAAAATCGAAAAATACGCTGGTAATCTTCTTATCAGTGCTTGTGATCATTCTTGGCGCTGCACTTGTCTATGTTCAATATTCAACTCTTTCAAATTTGAGAGCTGAGGTAGAGCAGGAAGAGCAGGCTCTTGCTATTGCCCAGGCGCATTTAGCCCGCTTGATAGATCTGCGTGCCAATGCCGATCATTATGAGCAGAGACTTGCTTATGCTACTAAAATGATTCCCGCTGATGCCGGTGAAGAAGAAATATTGCGCTATATTTACCGACTGGCTGATGAATACGATATTCAGGCGCTTGAGATTCGTTTTGAAAACCGCGCTGAGGGCGAGTCTTTTACTACCATGCCTGTCACCATGAATCTTGAAGGGAACTACCAGGACTTACGACGTTTTCTGCGCCGTCTGCGCGATGGTGATCGCGTATTTAGAGTTAATAATATTAGTATGAGCCGGGCGGGAGGAACTGGAACTGATTTACGGGCTACAATTACTACAAACACCTTTTACAATCATCTCGAAGAGTGATAAAATTACTTCACACATTATCATTTAAAGCGGAATGCTGCCTGCATTTTTCTTTAAGTCCCAGGGGTGCATTAAATGGATAGTGTTCGTGAAGGACTCCACTCAAGAAGAAATAGTATCGGCGAACTTTTAGTTGATGACGGCGCAATAACGCGCGAGCAGCTTAACCAAGGTCTTCAGGCCCACAAAGAGATAATTCAAAAGGGTGGCCGCGGTCTGCTGGGGCAAACCCTTGTTGATCTCGGGTATACGAATGAGGAAGTTGTAACCCGTACTTTAGCCCGTCAGGCCGATGTTGAATATGTAACCCTTGAAAACTATGAAATTGATGCAGCAGCAGCGTCGCTCCTTGACCCGGATTCAGCCAGACGCTATAAATCACTACCAATCGGTTTTGAAAACGGCAAACTGGTCATTGCCATGATGCCCCCCAACGACATAGTGGCCATAGATGATCTGCGCATGATCACCGGTTATGAAGTAAAACCGGTATGTGTGTCTGAAAGCGAATTAAAAGTTGCCATAGAACAGTATGCCCGCAGCAGCACTAATCTTGAAATAGATGATGAAGACTACGCAGTTATTGATGAAGAATCAGCAATGCAATCAGACGTATCCGACAAACCGGCGGTGCAGTTGGCGAACCTGATTTTTAACCAGGCTATACGTAACGCCGCCAGTGATGTGCATATTGAACCGCAGGAAAAAACTTTGCGTGTTCGCTTTCGTATCGATGGGGTGCTGCACGAAGTTATGCAGCCACCGGCGCGCTTACACCCTTCACTTGTATCAAGTAATAAAAGTTATAGCCGGTATGGATATTGCTAACCGACGTTCGCCTCAGGATGGGCGAACAACGCTAAAGCTTGACGGCCGTATAATTGATTTTCGCGTTGCTTCCCTGCCGACAGCCTACGGAGAAAAACTAACCCTGCGTCTACTTGATCGCAGCGCTCGTTTAATAACCCTGCCGGAACTTGGGTTTCCCGAATCACAGCTTAAAAAGTTCCGCCGCGCAATTCACATGCCCTACGGATGTGTTCTGGTTACGGGACCGACCGGCAGTGGTAAATCAACCACCCTTTACGCTGCATTGAGCGAACTGAATAAAGTTGAAAGCCATATCATAACAGTGGAAGACCCTATTGAATACCGAATGGGCGGCATTAACCAGGTTCA
>CAYWDA010000099.1:0-2095 GCA_964456945.1 uncultured Syntrophomonadaceae bacterium | reverse complement strand
AGCAGTGCACCGATTGCCAGTGAAACAGCGGCAACGGCCAGGTACACTAAAAGGTCTGCTCCAGATACCTGGTAAACAAACCAGCCGGCCAAAAAGATTAAGGCATAGATGATTCCGCCAGCGAGCATGGCGATAAGAACATTGATATTCTGTTTGATTGGTTTTTGGGGGTTATCCCAATTCAGGTAGGGCCTGAGCAGATCGATCAGCAAACTGACAACTATAGCCGGCAGGCATGCCAGCAAGCCGATCACGATAACCAAGAGCAGTTCTGCCAGCCCCAGGGGCAGGAGAACAAAGCTGACCAGCAAAACAAGAGGGATACTTAATGCAGACATCATGTAGCTGTATAATATTTTACCGTTAACCTGCTCTTTAGCGCTGACGGGGATAACCTGGGAAATCCAGAATAGGCTGCCTTCACGCGAGTAGGAACTGGAAGCAGCAGGTGTGAATAGGGCCATCATTGCAATAAAGCCGGCTAAAGCACTAACCTGAACCAGGCGGGGGATTTCGCTGCGCAGCGAATCGATCAAAGTGGTCAGGGCTCCACCGCTGATCAGTGGAATAACCAGAATCACCGGGACAATTACCAGGATCGCAAGGCTATTAAATAGATAAACAGGGGTGCGCAACAGATATTTTATTTCACGCATGGCAATTGCTACTGCCGGTGCTGATGAGGAGCTTAGCTTTTGCGCCATTGCATCCTTAGAAAGAGCTTTGCTCTTGCTGACTTCATTACCGCCAATTAGGCCGCGGTAAAAAAGCTTCTGTCCGGCCATAAATACAAGCGCAGCTCCAGCCAGGTTCAGCAGCAGGAAGTAGAGGAACCAGATTAATTTCGCCGGACCTGCTGATGACAGGGCGCGTACTGCAAATAAGGCGGGCGGGTAGATACGGGTTATGTACATCAGCAGTCCCTCGCTTTTAAGCAGCAGTTCCTCGATGTAGGCTATTTCTTCCCCCTCAGGGATGCCGGTTAGTAAATAGTTAAACAGGAAAATTAACAACATAAAGAAGACCATGCCGATTATTCTTAAGGTGTCGCGTTTTTTGCTAAGGTTAGTCAGGCTCATCAGTAAAAGGGTAAACAGGGTTGCTACCCCCAGGGGAATGATTGGTGTGAGCAGAAATACTGGCAGGGCAATAATCCAGTAAAGAGGGCCTGCGTTGCTGCCTAAGCCGAACACCCAGATCGCCGGAAGCAGAAATGGCGCTATGGTCAGGTATTCATAGACAATGATCACGGCAAATTTTGAACCCATGATTGTGCCTGGCTGCAGGGGCAGGGGGACCAGAATGCTTAGATCTCTGGAAAAGAAAAAGACAGAAAGAACAGCAGTCAGGCCGAAAAAAAGTACCAGCATAGCTGAGGCCATTAACCCTGTCGCCAGCACAACCTCAGGCTGACCTATTTCTGCTGTAACCTGATAAGCACCATGCAGCAGCTTCAGGTAGACGAAGAATATGGGGCTCAGGCTGAAAAGGACAAGGGCGACGATACCAATTACCCCGAGAAATTTTTTCAAATCGTGCTTCATATACCAGCGCAGGGCAGAAAGCCCAAAATTAATTTTTAATTGAATAAGGGTTAATTTAAAGATGTTCATCATTCGGTCAACTCCAGGAAGATATTTTCAAGGCTTTCGCGGTTGGCGGCCATTGTTTTAAGCTCTTCCATGTTGCCGCAGGCAATAAGGCGGCCATTATTTATTATACCAATCCGGTCGCATAGCTTTTCGGCTACTTCGAGGACGTGAGTGGAAAAAAAGACTGTTTTACCTGCGTCGCAGTGTTCGCGCATGTAGTTTTTAAGGTTGTTCGATGAGCGGGGGTCAAGCCCGACCATCGGTTCATCGAGGATGAAAAGGTCCGGTTCATGAAGCATAGCCCCGATTAAGACAATCTTTTGTCGCATGCCGTGGGAGTATGACTGAATCAGATCACCTACAGCATCGCTAAGCGAGAAGAGATCAAGCAGGTAGGTAAGCCTTTCTCGGCGCAGCTCTGCTGGAACGGAATAGACATCGCCCATGAAGTTGAGGTATTCAATGCCGGTCAGCTTTTCGTATACTTCCGGGCTGTCGGGGAC
>CAYWDA010000098.1:0-32962 GCA_964456945.1 uncultured Syntrophomonadaceae bacterium | reverse complement strand
AAAGGAGATACTCTTGGATATAATCAGCGCTGCAAAAAAAGTTCACAATGAGGTAATAGCATGGAGACGTGATCTGCACCGCATTCCGGAAATTGGCTTTGAACTGGAACAAACCTCCCGTTACATCAGGGATCGCCTCGATCAAATGGATATTCCCTACCAGATAGCCGCTAAAACCGGTATTGTTGCCCTGATCGAAGGTGGCAAACCCGGACCAACCCTGGCTCTGCGTGCCGATATGGATGCCCTGCCCATCGCTGAGGAAACAGGTTTGCCCTTCGCCTCTACCAACGGCAGTATGCACGCCTGCGGCCACGATGCCCATGCAGCAATGCTGCTTGGCACTGCCAAAATGCTTAAAGCAATCAGCGCCGATCTTAAAGGCAGCGTTAAGCTGCTCTTTCAACCCGGGGAAGAAGGTCACGGAGGAGCCGAGGCGATGATCAAAGATGGCTGCTTAGAAAATCCCGATGTCCATGCCGCAGCGGGTTTGCATGTGGGACAGATCTTTCCTGAAGTAAAAACCGGGCAAATTGGCATCTGCGAGGGGCCTATCCTTGCCGCGGCAACAGCCTTTACAGTAACGGTAAAGGGTAAGAGTACTCATGGAGCATTACCGCACCTGGGGGTCGATGCAATTACCGTCGCTGCCGAAATAATTCTGGCACTGCAAAAAATAGTCAGCCGTGAAGTTGACCCGCTTAGCTCTGCCGTTTTAACAGTCGGAAAGATAGAAGGCGGCGAGGCAATCAATATAGTTACTCCCAGGGTCGTGTTCAGCGGAGATTTCCGCACCCTCAGTGAAGATGATCGCCAATTCATCACCACCAGGTTGAAAGAGATCTGCACCTCTATTGCAAAGGCGAACAGGGCAGAGGCTGAAATAGAAATACTGGGCGGTTATCCGCCTACAGTTAACGATGAGCAATTTACAACCAGGGTCTTGGCTGCAGCAAAGGCAGTCGTCGGCGCTGATAATATTGTCACGCTTAAAAAACCGAACATGGGAACCGAAGATATGTCGCTCTATCTGCAAAAAGTGCCTGGCTCTTTCTTTGTGCTAGGCACGGGCAATGCCGATAAAGGAATTACCTACCCACACCATAATGCCCGGTTCGATCTTGACGAAGATGCCCTTTGGATCGGCCCAGCAATTTTTACCCGCCTGGCCCTTGATTATCTTGGCTAAAAAATTAAGTATTTCCAAAAGAAATCAGCTCAGACTGAGCTTAAAGAATAGCAAATAAAGGAGGGCAAACTTTGTTAGAGGCAAAAGACTTTTTTGATTTAGGAAATAATCGTTTTCAGCGTTTATTTGATCAGACCGAATATGTCTGGGAAGCCCTAAAAAACATCAAGCCATTTTTGGCCGATCACCTTGAACCGAATGTTTCTGATCTGCGCAATGGCTCTACAGTAGTAGAAATGACAATGATTTTGCATGACGGTAAGATAATCTCTTCAGGTTTTGAGATCGATAACAGCGGAAAAAAAGCGGTAGTGAAGATCGACGGGGCAGTTCTCGAGGGGGCCAGTATAATTTATAGCGGAGCCTTTTTGATGGATGATGCCATCTACATCGGAAAAAACACGGTAATCGAACCATCTGCTCTGGTTAAAGGCCCGACCTTTATCGGCGATGGCACCGAAGTGCGTCACGGAGCCTACATTCGTGGTGATGTTTTGATCGGCGACAACTGCGTGGTCGGACATACTACCGAGATGAAATCATCAGTCATGGTAGGGGGCAGTAAGGCGGGGCATTTTGCTTACATCGGTGACAGTATCCTGGGCAGTGTTAACATGGGTGCCGGTACGAAACTGGCCAATCTGAAGATGATTGACAGCCAGGTGGTGGTAAGCGCAGCCGGTAATGTTTATAAAACAGGTTTGCGTAAATTCGGGGCAATTCTTGGCGACGGTGTTGAGACCGGCTGTAACAGTGTGACAACCCCGGGTACTATCCTCGGTAAAAATAGCCTGCTCTACCCAAACGGAACAGCACGCGGTTATTATCCGCCGGAAACAATTATTAAAATCAGGCAGGATCAGAAGCGTCTTAACCTGAACCGGGAAGAAGATTAATGAAAGCGGCACTAAATTTACTTGATCAGCAAGGGCCGCTCAGCGGGAAAGAATTCATGATTGCAGCCGGCCTGGACACCTTCCAGGCCTGGAAACTCTGCGCCGGCTCGGAAGAGATTATCACCCGTATTATTGGCAGAAGATACCTGCGCCTTGATCAGAAAGTTGAAGGTTATGCCCGCTTATCGCCTTCAATAATGCGTGAGTTTCTCAATTACACAGTTGTCGGCCTGGTTAAAAACCAGGCGGCAATCGAGGCACAGGCGAAGCGACTGGAAAAAGAGATCGCTGCGATCAGTAAGAAGAAAATTAACCTGGCCCGCGAGACTATTCAACGCTTGTTTGAAAATCATCCCGAAAGAGACCATATTGTCAATCAAACTTCCTTCATCATAGCCGGGGATGTTGTTTTCGGTATGGCTCATGCTGAACCGAGGCCGGAAGCCTCTACGGGTGAACTGGTTAAGGGTTCTGACCTTGACATTATTGTCATTGCTGACGATTTGCCTGTTCAGATATTAGAAGATCTGGATGCTTTGATCTACAGGGAAAAATATAACCTGTTGATGAACCCGGTTTCGAAAGAAGAGCTTGATTACATTGTCAAAGATCTGCAAACAGTTGAGAAGCAACTGCAATTTTCCGATTTCAAGGCTATGGTAGCCTCAAAAATATTGCATGAAGGGCAATTCCTTTACGGAAGTCAAAGAATTTACGGCCTGGTTAAACAGCGCCTGATCGATAACGCCATCCCGCAGAAAATTCAAATGCTTGAAGAAACGGCCCGCTTAAATCGCAGCACAGCTGCGAGCGCTCTACTGGGAGCCGATGCCTCTGTCGACCATGATGAGTTAATGGCCCTCTTTTATACGACTGAAGAAAAAGAAGAGATTTTTTAAGATAATCTAAGGAGCTGAAACGGTAGTGGAGATTAAGATCGTTAATGATTACCTGGCTGTAAGTGAGAAAGCAGCAGCCATTGTTGCCGCAACAGTAGAAAGAAAGAGCGATGCTGTCCTGGGTCTGGCTACCGGGTCAACTCCGGAGGGAATGTACAGGTGCCTGGTGCAAATGTATCGTGAGCAAAAGATTGATTTCGGCCGCGTCACAACATTTAATCTTGACGAATATTTCGGGCTCGCCGCAGATCATCCTCAGAGCTATTATTTCTATATGCACCAACACTTCTTCAATCATGTCAACATAGATGCCGGCAGAGTTAATCTGCCAAGTTGTGCAGAAGAGGGTATTGAACAATCTTGCCTGGAATATGATCAGAAAATAATCGCGGCAGGCGGCATTGACCTGCAGGTTTTAGGGGTAGGCACAAATGGGCATATCGGCTTTAATGAGCCGAACAGTCAGCTGACAGCGCAAACACACCTGGTTAACCTGACTAGCGAAACGATTGAAGCGAACAGCCGTTTTTTTGACTCTCCCGCTGCTGTGCCCAGGCAGGCAGTGACCATGGGTATGGCTTCAATTATGCACGCCTCAAAAATTATGCTTCTGGCTACCGGGGCAGGCAAATCTAAAATTGTGCAGGAAATGTGCAACGGAAAAATCAACACCGGCCTGCCGGCGTCACTGCTGCAGTTGCATCGTGATGTAATATTGCTTGTTGACGCTGAAGCGGCGGCTTTGCTCTAAACACGGCAGCTATGGCCTGAAATGAGCGCATAGAGCAGTTCTGTGTGGTCGGCAGGAAGTGGTATACTGTAATTAGCAGATCTGTCGGCCGAGGTGAACAGATGGATAATGGATTTAAGTCGAAAGCTCTGGAAGTCAATTTGGCCGAGACCAGGCAGGAAAAGATTGCGCTGCCAGAAGATCAAAGCTGGTTCGTAGCCTTATCATCTGCATACTGGGGCATTAACAAAAGAACAGAAGAGCTATTTGTAGAGAATAATCACCCCCACCCGGATTACAGCTATATTATCGAAAACCTACATACAATCAGCCTCACTGACCTGTGGTTATACAATTCGATTCCTGAATCGGAAAAAGCCCTTCTTTTTCTCGTTTCACTCTTCGAAGATCTTTTTCAGAAGGAGCTGGCAGAAAAGCAACGGGAACAGCTGGTAAAGAGCCTCTTTAAGTTTTTAGATCGCCTGGTCAAAGAAGAACTTTACCCGCATGCGGTTGTCAGGCGCTGCCTCAAACTGATTGAAACCGGCATGAACAGGCATCCGGAAGTTTACATGCGCAACGGTGGTTATTATAAAAAATATCTGGGTAAGGCAGCAGCGGTAGCCGAATTTGAGGAAACCGTGTGCAGACTGACGAAAGAGATTCTCAGCAGAAGCTGTCGCTATTGGGCGGAAACTACTAAAACAGAAGCCTGGTTCGAAAGCAAGGCGGAACTATTTCAACCGCAGTTCAGGGGAAAAATCGACCTGATCGGCAGCAAATTTTTTAAAGATCTGGCCAGCCAGATTGAGCGTTCTGAAACGTGGGCAGAGATCGAAACAAATCTGTTTTTCAACGATATTGCCAACCACTTCCGCCATTTCAGTGAAGAACTGGCCCTTTCCATTGAGAAAACATACTATATATTTTTCGCCCTGCACATTCCGGGTATGGCCCAGCTTCATAAACACCTGCTTTATGATTTAAACCGGCTGATCAAGACAGCCCTTTCAGAGCTGGAAAACCGCGAGATTTACCGCTTTATTGATATGCTCTTCAATCTCTTTGCCGAGCTAAAAGACCAGCAGACAGATACCGTGCTAGACTGTCTTTTTACCCTGGGTAAAGAAGTTGTTCTGATCAACGATCAGAAGATCACCGCTTATTATATGCAGCGACTGGTTGAGTTTGGTTTTGTCTATCCCGGTAAGATCGAGATTACCGGTGACTGGGTGATCAAGGCAGACGCCGACCATGTAAAAAATATTCGCATCTGGCTCGACCTGATCGAAACCTCCCCTTACGATTTTAAAAAACTGCTTTCAGCCCTGGTTGTTAACCTTAAGCTGGGGGGCATATTTATTGCCGACACAGATCTCTTCCAGCGTGACGTTACCGGGCTGCTTAATGCCGATATAGAACCGGTCTACAAGCAGGTCAAGCAGTTGGCCCGGTTTTTCCCCGTTTACTTCAATGAAATCGGGGCAGAAGGCAAATTGCGCGATGTGAGTACCATTATCGATGAGCTCTCTGGCAGAAAAGACCGCCTGATTCACTTTGTCCGCAAACAGATTCACACCGAAAGCAACAACACTCATATCAACCTCGTTAATCGGGTAGCCGAGTACTGGTATAATGGTGACCCGGGACCACTGGGCAACATTTTACCGGCTGATGTTCTAATCTACCTTGATCAGCATAGCGAACTCTTCAGCGGAGTTCATACCCTCATAATGTCAGTCTGTAAACATTTTAAAGTAGATCATGAAGGGTTGCTGCAGCTGCCTGAGGAAGAAGTTGCTGTTTATATTGAATCCCTTCCATCTGAGAGTGAAAGAGACCGGAAGCGCCTGCTTTATTTAATTCAGCTCTACGGGCTGCTGCTGGAAAAATACTCCTTTGAAACCCGCGACATAACCGGCATTTTGCTGCGCAGCCGTTTTTTCACTGATCATGATATCGAACATTTTAGCCTCCTCCTCGAACGCCATGATTACTATGCAGCCATAGAACAGGTCTATAGTTTTATGGCGGTGCTCAAAGAGATAATTTTAAACAGAGCCGAAACCAGGGCGATTGAAACCATCTACTATAAAAGGCATGTCGCAGCCGGAATACCATCAATGTACGGGCAGTATAAAGAACCAAAGTTTGAAGCCCTTGGCTTGATGTACAGGCTGGAACAGGTAGCCTCGCGCCTGATCGAAAAAGTTCTGGAAGAGGTAAAGTTAGAATATATCTCGGCCAAGACGCTCAATAGTATCTATAAAGTGCTGGTTCTCTTTAAAACCGGGCTTGAACTCGATGGTATGGTCAACCAGAATTTTAATTCAACCCTTGAAATGTTTCGCTACAGCCTTACCTCAACCAGCGTGACACTTAGCCAGTATATGAATATCTTTCGTTTTATGGCCCAGCACATCAAGGAACTGATCAATGAGTATTTTATTCGCGTTTACGATGAGACAATCAATGTGGTTATTCCGCAGATCTTTGACGATGCACCTGACACTGTAGCCAGGGAAGCGGAAATTTTCTATCGCGAAATTCTCTCTTCGGCCTTTCTTATTCAACAGCTCGATCAATTTATAACGGCTTCACTGGATATGATCAACAATATGCTGGAAAATTACTCACCGGCCCATATCCACAACATGATGACCTATAACCCTGATCTTGCTGTCAGCCCCTTAAGCACGGCAACCACGACTGTCGATAACCAGGTTTTTCTCGGGGCCAAGGCTTACTATCTGAAAAAACTGATCGCCTACGGCATGCCTATTCCTCCCGGTTTTGTATTGACTACCGAGGTTTACCGCCACCGCGAGACAGTCTTTGAACATCCCTACATGCGCCTTGAACTGGAAAAAATGATTATCAGGTATTTAACAATGATTGAAAAAGCAACAAAGCTGAAGTTTGGCAGTCCTAAAAAGCCTATCCTGCTTTCAGCCCGCTCGGGAACGGCCATATCGATGCCGGGCGCAATGAGCACGTTTCTGAATATTGGTATTACTGACGAAATTGCTGCTTCGCTCGGCGAAAACCCGGAAACAGCCTGGATGGGATGGGATTCCTATCGGCGGTTTATACAGAGCTGGGGTATGTCTCACGGGATCGATCGCGACTACTTTGACGCGGTAATGAGCAGGGTCAAGGCAAAGTACTCGGTTGATCGAAAGTCAAACTTCAGTGCCGACCAGATGCATGAACTGGCTCTTGAATACAAAAAGACTCTAAACGATCACGGGGTTGTGATCGTGGAAAAACCTTTTGAGCAGCTTAAAATGGCGATCAACAATATTTTTGAATCCTGGTCATCGCAGCGGGCGATTGCCTACCGCAAACATTTACAGATTGCCGATGAATGGGGCACAGCAGTACTGGTGCAGCAGATGGTCATGGGTAACCGTTCTAAAAGATCCGGTTCCGGGGTAGTTTTTACCCACAACCCGAAGTTAAAAAAACCGGGCATTAACCTTTACGGTGATTTTACTCTCTGCAGCCAGGGCGAAGATATTGTTGCCGGCCTCGTCTATCCACTGCCGATCTCTGAAAGCCAGCGCGTTGATGATTTTCCCGACAGCGATATCTCTCTCGAGTCAGATTTTCCGCAAATTTATAAACGGCTGCGTGAACTGGCGGTTGAATTAATCGAGAAATACGGCTTTAATAACCAGGAGATCGAGTTCACCTTTGAATCTGAAGCGCCCGAAGATCTCTATATTCTGCAGACCCGGGAACAAAATATCGTGCAGCAGGAAAAAGCAACGGCCTTCTGTATGCCAACGGAAGAGATGCACTTAATCGGCAAGGGTATTGGTGTAGGCGGGGGTTGTCTGAGCGGTATTGTCAGTTTTGATATGGAGGATTTAGTAACGAACAGAGAGAAATATCCGCAAGAGAAGCAGATTTTAATCCGGCCTGATACGGTGCCCGATGATATCCAGATGATTTTTATCTGCGATGGACTGGTTACCAGCAGGGGCGGTGTTACATCGCATGCCGCTGTTGCCGCTGAAAAACTGGGTAAAGTTTGTATCGTCAACTGCAGATCGCTGGTGGTCGATGACCAGCGCAAGGTGGGCGAAATTAATGGGTTCATTCTGCGCACCGGTGATCCTATTGCCATTGACGGCAAAGTAGGCAGCATCTATGCCGGCCATTATCCCGTTAAGTAGCTGTAGAAGCAATCTATGACAATGAACCGGTTTTGAATTAGAGTGGGAGGTTAATTAGATGAGCAGCCATTTACAGAGCAAAAAAATACTGGGTATTAACGGTGTTGGCCGCATCGGCAAACTGACCCTTTGGAATCATCTTAGCATTGGTCATTTTGATGGTTTTGTGATTAATACCGGGCGCCCGGTTGGTAAAAAAATTGAAGATTTGATTGAATACCTGACCAAAGACTCTACCTACGGATCGCTTGATCGGTTTTTATACGGTTATTCCGGCAAACACTGTCAGGTTGAACGGGTTGCCGATCAGGAAAAAACCTTTTTGCTTAACGGTATACCTGTCAAGCTTTTGTCGACGGCGCGTAATCCGCGCGCTATTAACTGGGCACGCGAGGGAGTACGTTTGGTTATCGAATGCAGTGGGGCCTATATTGACCCATCACTGCCTGCCGATGCCTCTAAAGGCAGCGTGCGTGGTCATCTCGAAGCCGGGGCAGAAAAGGTGGTTGTCAGCGCTCCCTTTAAGATCAGCAACAGCGCCTACAAAATGCCCGCTGACAGTGGTATGTTTGTCTATGGCGTCAACCACAGCAAGTATGACCCCTCAACCCATCACATTATTTCTGCTGCAAGCTGTACTACTACCGGCCTGGCTCATATGATCAAGCCGCTGCTGGAAACACGCGAAACATCTCAAATTGTTACCGCTTCCATGTCCACGGTGCATGCTGCTACCAATAACCAGACTATCCTTGATGTTCTTCCAAAGGCAGGGGCTTCAGACCTGCGCAAAACCCGTTCTGTACTCAATAATATAATTCTCACCACTACCGGGGCGGCCAGCGCTCTTGAAGAGATTTTACCGGAGATCAGAAGTATCGGTTTCATGGCCGATTCTGTCCGCATTCCAACTGCGACTTCTTCCCTGATTATGCTTAATGTTACATTTAAAACAGGGTTGAGTGAAACTGGGGAACCGCAGCTGACCCGGGAACTGATTAATGATCTTTACAGGCAGGCTGCAGCAGGGGCTCAAAAAGGGATGGTTGTTTATAGCGACAAACAGAACGTATCTTCAGATATAGCCGGTTTTCAGGCGGCAATAGTTATAGAAGGGGTTGAGACGCATACCAGGACCGGCTTTATCCCGGTTAATGCGAGCACGCTGCGCGAATGCGGCGTCAATGCCGATTGTGATATCAATATTCCTGTTGCCCATGCCAAAATATTTGGTTGGTATGATAATGAGCTGGGCAGCTATGTTAATTTTCTCGGGAAATTAACAGTTTATGTCGATAAAAACATGCCTTAGTTCGCGTTCATTTCCTGCTCTGCCTGCAGCTGGTTCATTGTTCCCCAGAGATTATCCGGAACCAGACTTTCTAACCTATCAATCAAGGCATCAACCAGCTCGCGTTCGGTCTCAATTAATTCAGATCGTTCGCCTATAGAGTGAAATTTACCATTACTTGTAATCTGTATGCTGGTTGCAGGTCCTCCATCAATCTGATCTCCTTGTTTCCAGTTACTGCGCAGCATCCCCTGTTCCCGGACCTGCGTGTATAGCCTGTCAAGATCTTCATCTGAAACGGTGAATTCGTCAGACCATTCTACCTGGCCATTACCTGATTGGTAGTGCAGCGTTCCTGTTGTCGAAGAACCAATTACCAGCCGATAAGAATACCAGTAATTCTCCGGCACTGCACCGGTGTGCCAGCTAAGCACCACTTTAAAGTCGGAAGGCCGGCTAACCGGTTCCTGGGCACAGCCACTGATACCGAACAGGGCCAGTGTAAGGAGCAGAGCTAACTGTTTCATAGTGCCTCCTTAAAGAAGAAACCCGGCAACTTCCAACCTATCACGGGGAGAAGTTACCGGGTTATTCTTAATTATTCTGCAAAATCAAGCGAAAACTCAATCTTGTTTGGTCCGATCTCTTTCAGGTTTATGGTTAGGCTCTTTCCTTCATCGTCTATAAAGTAGAAAACCTGCTCCGAACCTTCAATAACGGAACTGTTTGCCGGGTCAAATTCCCATTTGAACGAGGTGTTTCCTTCTTTTTTTAAGGCATTCGAATAGTAATTATTTGCCCTTGCCATATTTACATCGCCTGTTCCGGCTGCATGCATCGTGTTATCGGTCCGCTCATACTCTGTTACCTTGAACTCCATCATAATTGCCGGCACAACACGTGGCCAGTTGGAAGGAGTACTGTAAAAATCAAATAACGCTTCTTCAGCAGTTGCAGGTTCTTCAGCCGGCTCTTCAGCCGGCTCCTCATTTGCAGTAGGCTCCTCAGCGGCAGCAGGCTCCTCGACCGGTTCTTCAACTGTAGGCTCAATAGCAGCAACATCCTCTGCAGGCGGAGAATCTCCACCCGAGCACCCGACGATACTGAGCGCAATGACCAAGGTGATCAACAGCATTAACAATACCCATTTCTTGTGCACAAAATCCTCCTCCTTCTCCTACCATTATAGCTTTTTAAGCAACAGTTCAGCAATGATCAATTTGCGGCATTTAAACTATGACCTGTAAAAAGTTTAGCAGAGCAAATCAATATAATTGGAGCGGTTTCCGTTTTATGTTATATTATTAGTATGTGCAGATAAGAGCTTAAGAGCCGGAGGTGTATTTTTGAAAGTACTGGTTAGCGATTCCCTATCGAGTGAAGGGTTGGATTTACTGCGGAAGCACACAGAAGTTGATTACAAGCCTGATATTACCGCGGAAGAACTGGTTTCTGAAATTGATGCTTACGATGCGCTGGTGGTGCGCAGCCGATCAAAGGTAACCGGGGCAGTGATCGAAGCCGGGACTAATCTAAAAGTAATCGGCAGGGCAGGGGTAGGCGTTGATAATATTGATATCAATAAAGCCACTGAAAAAGGGATCGTTGTGGTAAATGCGCCGCATGGCAACACTATTTCGGCGGCCGAGCATGCCATTGCTTTATTAACATCACTGGCCCGTAATATTGCCGGAGCTGATAGCTCGGTTAAGCGTGGTGAATGGAAAAGATCAGATTATGTCGGGGTCGAACTGAATCAGAAAACTCTGGGGGTAATTGGAGTCGGGCGGATCGGCAGTGAAGTAGCCCGCCGCGCCAGGGCAATGGGTATGAAAATTATCGGCTATGACCCTTATGTTTCAGAAGATCAGGCCGAAAAGATTGGCATCGAAATGGCGTCCTTTGAAGATCTGCTTAAAGAGGCCGACTTTATTACCCTCCACCTGCCGCTGGCATCTGCTACCCGGCACCTGATTGGGGAGAAAGAGCTTGCCATGCTAAAACCGGGAGTGCGGATCATAAACTGCGCCCGGGGTGGCTTGATCGATGAAGAAGCTCTTTATACCGCCCTGCAGGATGGCAGGGTGGCTGGCGCGGGGCTGGATGTTTTTGAAAAAGAACCGCCCGGCCAGTGCGGCCTTCTTGAACTTAAAAATGTTATCGCTACCCCGCACCTTGGCGCTTCAACCCTGGAAGCGCAAACCAATGTAGCCCTGCAGGTATCTGAACAGGTAATTAAAGCGTTGCAGGGTGAGCCGATTGTATCTGCAGTAAATGTGCCGGCTTTAATGCCTGAGGCCAGGGCCGCTCTTGAGCCATTTTTACCGCTTATGCAGGTTATGGGCAGCTTTTACCTGCAGATGTTCGGTGGATCGGTCGATGAGATTGAACTTACCTACAGCGGGGAAGTAGCGAAAATGCCTCTGGCGCCGCTGACTATTTCCTGCCTGATCGGTTTTCTGCGCCATGTTGTTGGCGACGGGGTTAACTGGGTCAACGCTCCTTACATTGCCAAGGCAAGGGGTATCTCCGTCAGGGAAACATCGACCACCGAAACCAAAAACTACAGCAACCTGATCACAATGACAGCCAGGGCAGGTGGTGAAGAACATCATATTTCCGGAACACTGCTCAATAGTGAAATGCGCATTGTCAGGGTTGACGATTACCGTATTGAAATCACCCCGGCTCGCTACATGCTGGTAACAACTCATGGTGATCGCCCCGGGGCGATCGGCAAAATCGGAACACTGCTGGGCTGCGAAAAAGTGAATATCGCCTCCATGCAGCTGGGTCGTATAACAGCTGGTGGAGAGGCGATGGTTGTAATCCAGGCCGATGCTCTGATCAGCGATTCAGTTGTAGAGAAAGTCAGAGCAGTTGATGTTATAGAAAGTGCACGTGCCGTTACTTTTGATAATTCTATCTTCAAAAGCCAATAAAAAAATTAAAGAGGTGCTGACTGATGGTTAAAGTGTATGCTTTAAGTACATGTCCCTGGTGCAAGAAGGTTAAGCGTTACCTTGAAGAAAAAGACGTTCAGTTCGAAGTATTAGACGTTGATCTGCTGGAGGGTGATGAGCAGGCTAAAGCCTTAAAAGAAGTTGAAAAACTTACCGGCAAGCGCGGATTCCCGGTTACCGTCATAAACGATACCGTAATCTCGGGCTATAAAGAAGATCAAATAGCAGAGGCCCTGAACAGTGAAGCATAAGATCTATTGTGAAGTCTGCCGGATTCCCTTCCTCTTCAGCGGTGAGGTAGAACCGGGACAGACAGTGGTTTGTACTATATGCGGGGCTGAACTGGAGATTACGGCGGTGGATTCTGAAGTTACTGCTACTCGCTTCAAGCAGGATCCCGAGACAGAGATCCGCAACCGTTCTGAAAATTTTGCCCGCCTGCGCGGCTATACCTTTAATGAAGATAAAGAGCTGGTTATAGAAGGCCTGATTGGTAAAAATGAAATGTATGGTGATTTTTACTGCCCATGCAAATTCGATAATGTTCCTGAAAATATCTGCCCCTGTCTAGAGACACGCATGAATGAAGTGCGCAAGGTGGGCCACTGTTACTGAAACCTGTTTCATCTGCAGGGGTGAGTTTCACCCCATTAAAAAAGAAATACGAGGATTTAATGACCATGAAAATTGACTTTGTTCGCGGCCACATGGGTGGCAACCTGATTATTCTGTTGCGTGGTGACCAGATTCCGGTTGGGCGCGAGTTAGAAATAGCTGTTAAGCTTATGAGTCCCAATTATCTCTACGCTCACGAAGCCGGTATTCTATACCCGACTGACAGGCAGGGAGAACTTGAAGTTAAAATTGTTGAACCGACCCTGCCCTGTTTTATCAGCGCTTGCGGCGGTTTCACTCAGGTATTGGGGGCAGCTCTGATTGAAACAGAGCTGGGCGACATGTTTGGTGTTGAAAGGGATCTGCCGCTCTCAGATGTGCTGCTTCACACCGGATGCGGTCCCACTACGCTTAATATTGAAACCTTAAATCGGAAAGCTGTGCGCATTAGAACTGATATGCACTGTTTTGCTGAGGAATGTTACGATCACGGTGTCGGTGAATTGCGCTGCGCCGGTGTAGATGTTTTGCGAGCTGGCAAATTTTTAGTAATTAATGCTGAGAGTTTTAAGAAAGTTCACCCCGAGGCTGACTTTGTTGCCTGGGATCAGCAGACACGTGAGCTTTTACTTGCTGTTCAGGATCACTTTTTTACAGCAACAGGTGAAGTTGAACCGAACATTGCGCTCTATGACTGGCAGCCCGAAAATGGCGGAGATCTGCGCGTCGTTTTCCCCCATTATGTAAAAGACGACTTTTTTGAACCATCCTGCGGCACTGGTTCAGTAGCTCTCGGTATCGCTCTTCTGGCCGGCGGAGAACTCACAACCCTGCTTAACAAGGGAAGCAACAAATTAATTTTGAATATAGAATCCGGCGGCGGTATAGAACTGGGTGGCCCCGATTTTACGACACTGGAACTGGAAATTGAATCAGGGATGGTTAGATCTGTTGTATTCTCACACAGCCTGGTTGAAATAACCGCGGTCGGTGAAGCCAGACTATAAATTGTTGCCGCCTAACTGCGATTAATCTAAAACCGGCTGAATCAGCCGGTTTTTATTGTCAGCTCAGCCCTAACATTCTACTGCAGAGCGCTACAGTTAATACCGTCCTTTGCGGATTCTGTCGCAGGTAATGGCAACAGTTCAGCTGCAGTCTTCCGCTTAGACTGCCCGAGAGATTCGCCGTCCTGGCTCAGCTCTCGGCGGCCCACCTCCGTGTGGGCCGGTCTGCTTTAGGCTTTGCTTCACTGGCCATTAACACTGCTCCGCCACACGTCAAAGGCCGGTATTAACTGTATCGCTTAAAATACTTTCTACGTGTACCAGGTATTTGCCAGACCGATTACGAAACTGAGAACGAGCATTGAGCGAATGCTTGGAAATGCCGGCAAAGTAAAGCCTTGAGCGGGCCGGTCGACCGGATGTCGACCGCCGAGTGGAGCTCAGGATGAGCTCATCACTCGGGAAGCCCGGTGAAAGGCTGCAACTGCGCCGCTGCATTTACTGCCTGAGCGAGCAGCGAGTGTAAGTTTCGTAACCGGTCTGGCATAGTAAAGACTATTGAAAACCGAGCAGACGGGTTTTAATATTTTTTAATTTTGATCAGACTTTTTCTTCAAACCTGTGTATTAAATAGTGAAAAGCTAAATTGGTGGTGCAGAATTGCAGAAACTATTGCAGGAAATGGTTGAAACATACGGAGATCGCATCTACCGCCTGGCGCTACGCTACACCGGTGATCGAGCCCAGGCCCAGGATCTGACCCAGGAAACATTTTTACGCGCATACAAGCACCTGGGTAGCTATGATCGCAGTAAGCCGGCCGGACCGTGGCTCTGTAAAATCGCCGGTAACCTTTGTCTCAACTGGCTGCGCGATAACCGTGAAAGCCCGGTCAGTCTAAATGAAGAGCTCAGCGCAGGCTCAGACCCCGGCCCGGAAGCACGCTATCTTCAAAAAGAACGGGAAAAGGAACTACAGCAGGCGCTGCAACAAATGCCAATCATTTACCGGGAAGTGATTCTGCTGAAACATGTTGCCGAATTAAGTTACGCAGAGATTTGTGAAGTTCTTGATCTTGAACTAAGCCTGGTGAAAAACAGACTTTATCGTGGGCGAATGATGCTCAGGGAAAGCCTGCAGAAGGGAGCAGAATGACAATGAAAGACCAAAAATGTCCGGACATTTTAACTATCCAGGCTGTAATCGACGGGGAAGAGCAGGATAAAATAGTTATCAGCCATGTGCACAGCTGTTCTCTCTGCTCAGAGGCTTACCATGACTTAGCGCAGGCAGTGGTTTTTGCCGGCAATCTGGGCGGTGAAGAAAAGCTTCCGGCTGATTTTTACAAAACCCTGTCAAGCCAATTAGGAGAGAAAACTCTGCCGGCAGCTCTGGCAGCAGCAGCTATTTTCTGCC
Organism: uncultured Syntrophomonadaceae bacterium; assembly: GCA_964456945.1. Classification (GTDB taxonomy): domain Bacteria; phylum Bacillota; class Dethiobacteria; order DTU022; family DTU022; genus CAYWDA01. The sequence goes on along the minus strand of CAYWDA010000098.1, from coordinate 17,775 downwards.
TGGTCTTATTTAGCGCAAACCTGCTTAACCCCGGTTATTTAGAATGGTGGCTATCTGTGGGGATGACCTACCAATTCAGCATCTTTATTGACACTTTTATCAATTTAGTATTTTTCAGCCGTGAACTCGGGCCTCTGTGGCTGATTGCGGTTCTGGCAACCCTGGTTGCTGTAGAGGTTTTAATATTAAGTAAGGTAAAAATACTGGAGGGTGAAAATCATGTTTAACAGTAGAAGCAAGAAATTAGTGACCGGTGTATTGATTCTGGTATTGATCTTGGGAGCCATTGTCGCCGGATCAGCGGGCGCTGCTACAGAAACGGTAATTAATGAAGATATCAACAAAGCTGCTGGCAGCCTGGAAATACCAAGCAGCACAACGGTAAACGGTAATGTAACTTTAAACCTGGGTGAGCTCACCGTTCTTGGTGTGGTAAACGGTAATGTGAATAGCAATATGGGTGAAGTTAATATTGTCGGAGACGTTAATGGTAACGTAGAAGCCAACATGGGCCAGATAGTAATTAGCGGTAATGTTGGGGGAGACGTGAAAGCGCGCATGGGAGAAGTTATTGTCGATGGGTCAGTAGGCGGCAACCTGACAGCAGATATAGGAGCGGTTAGTGTCGGTGGCAACCTCGGCGGAGATATTAATTCCGGTTTTGGAGAGCTGATCATCAACGGCGCAGTTGCCGGTAACGTTTACAGCAAGGGTGGCAACGTTGTCATCAATGGTATCGTTGAGGGTGATGTTACTCTCGAGCAGGGTGTAGTTGAACTGGGGCCCGAAGCGGCAGTATCAGGGCGCATCTATGTTGGCCGGGGGCTGATCGAAAAAGCCGAATCGGCCATCGTAGGCGAACTTGAGATTGGCGAAGAACTAAGTGCGGCTGAATTAAACAAGGCTGTAAGCGGCACAGAATCTGATAGTGGTTACAATTTCGACGGGGTTGACAGTAACGTTATCAGTGAGATTACCGAGGAAGTTACCGGTGCTGTTGAACGCGCCATCCGGGAAGTCGGGTTTATGCCGCACAGAACCGGGCATTGGCCTTACTATCCACAGCCTTTTAGCGGTTTTTACGGCGGTGTAGCGCGGGGTGTGATCAATATGCTGATTATGTTTGCCCTGGCTGCCCTGACCTACACCCTCTTCCCCAGGCAGGTTAAAAGGGCGGGCGCAGCAGTTTCGGAAAAAACCGGACCGGTTGTCGGCTGGGGTATTCTGACGATAGTGCTGGCCATTCCCCTGGCCATTCTACTGGCGATAACGCTTATCGGTATACCACTGATTATTATCGAAGTAATCATGCTGGCCGCAGCTGCAATTCTTGGTTATTCAGGTATAGTTGGACTGGTTGGCGGTAAAATCATCGAATCCGCTTCAAACAAAACGGTTAATCCACTGGCGGCGATTGCCATCGGGGTTTTGGTTATCGGTTTGATAGCGATGATTCCGTTTGTTGGCGCCCTGGTTTCCCTGGCAGTCTATACCCTGGCCGTAGGCGCAGCCCTGGTCACCCGTTTCGGGGCGACAGGGCCGGAAGAAGCAGTGGTTATGCCCCGGGTAGAAGAAAACTAAACAAGGTTCAATTTGGAGAGCAGGTGGTCACGCATATTTTCACGCGCGATCACCTGCTCGTGTATTACCGGCTTTTGATCCAGACCCATCAGGTTATGCGGTATTGGTTTTCCGGTTTCTCTGGCTAAAATATTGATCAGCTCAAGTTCAGAAGTTCTATCAAAGCGGCTGCGCCCAAATAAGGCCTGAATAACACTGCCGGCAAATTTGAAAGGGCTGGCCGTGGAAAGTATTACTGAATGATGGTTGTCGTTTGTCCGAACCAGGTATTTGTCCAGCACTACTTTACCTACAGCTGTGTGCGTATCGAGCAGGTAATTGTAATCTGTGTAAGTTGTGGCAATCGCCTTCAGGGTTTCAGCATCGTTGGCAAAATCTGACCAGAAAAGCTGTTGCAGCTTAGTGAATGTTTCCTGATCAATGCGGTATTCGCCGCGGTCAGACAGATTATGCATTAAGGAACGAAGACGTTCCGCATCGTGACCGCTGATTTCAAAGAGCAGCCGCTCAAGATTGCTTGAGATGAGGATATCCATCGACGGGGAAAGCGTCAGGTGCAGCGGTCTGCGGCTCATATAAATGCCGCTGTTAATAAACTCAGATAAAACATTATTGCTGTTGGCGGCACAGATCAGGCGGTGGATGGGCAGCCCAAGCTGGCGGGCATAATAGCCGGCCAGAATATTTCCGAAATTACCTGTGGGTACCACGAAATTGATCTCTTCGCCTGCCGCTATGATCCCCTTGCTGATCAGATCGCTGTATGCGTAAAAATAGTAGACAATTTGCGGCAGCAGGCGGCCCCAGTTAATCGAGTTAGCTGAAGAAAGCTGGTAACCGGCTTTGGCCAGATCGACAGCCAGGCGGTGATCGTTAAAAATCTGCTTAACCCCGGTCTGGGCATCGTCAAAGTTACCCTCAACTGCAACAACTTCCACATTGCGGCCTTCCTGGGTGGTCATCTGCAGCATCTGCACTTCACTGACTCCATTTTGTGGGTAGTAGACAAAGATTCTGATGCCCGGCACATCCCGAAACCCTTCAAGGGCTGATTTGCCAGTATCACCCGAGGTGGCAGTGAGAATCACCACTTCGGTTTTATCACCGGACTTTTGCAGAGCGCTTGTCAGCAAGCGGGGCAGCAGTTGTAGGGCAATATCTTTGAAGGCCGATGTAGGACCATGCCAGAGTTCAAGGACATGCAGTTGATCAGAAAGCCCTATTAGCGGTGTAACCTCAGGGTGATCGAAAGCTATCTGGCTGTAAGCAGCCTTAACCATTGTTTTTATTTCATCTTCATCGTAATCGGTTAAAAAAGGTTTGAAAATCGTGTTCGCCAGATCAATATAAGTTCCGCTGGGAAGCTTATCGGGAGCAAAAGGTGCTACCCTTTCTGCCGGCACGTAGAGGCCGCCATCGGGGGCCAGGCCTTTGATTATTGCATCTGATGCAGTAGCGTGTTCTGATTTTCCCCTGGTACTGTAGTAGCGCATTGTTCTGCCCCTTTCATCACTTCAGCTAACTCTCATAAATTCGCCGGATCGCCTGCTAAATCCTTTAAGCGGCCTCGCTTACTATTGACAAAAAGTTGTCAAAGGGTTATTTTCAGGGCACGGTCTGCATCATAATTCATTATTCCGCTTGTGTAATCCCGCGAAGGAGCGTGACAGCATTTGAAGTATGTAGTGATTCTCGGAGACGGTATGGCTGATTATCCAATGGAACAGTTCGGGCACAAAACGGCGCTGCAGTTCGCCAATACCCCACACTTCGATCGCCTGGCGACAGAGGGCCTGCTCGGCATGGTGCAAACTATCCCTGAAGGGATGCCGCCCGGCAGTGATACTGCAAACCTGTCAGTGATCGGTTATGATCCAAGACAATATTATACGGGCCGCTCACCTTTTGAAGCAGCCAGCCTTGGTATCGAACTCTCCCCGACAGACGTTTCTTTTCGCTGTAACCTGGTAACACTTTCTGCGGATCAGCCCTATGCGGAAAAAATAATGATCGATTACTGCTCCGGTGAAATATCAACCGAAGAAGCAACCGAATTGATTCTGGCCATCAAAAATGAGCTTAACACGGCAGAAATGGACTTTCATGCCGGGTTCCGCTACCGCCACTTAATGGTCTGGCACGGCGCCCCTGATGACTGGCTGTTGACTCCGCCGCACGATATCAGCGGGCGTAAAGTTGGTGAACACCTGCCCCGGGGCAAAGAGGCAGCTGTTTTGCTGCAGCTAATGGAGAAAAGCCATAAAATTTTAAGCGATCACCCGGTCAACCTCAGGCGAATTGAAAAAGGGCTTAACCCGGCCAATTCTATCTGGATCTGGGGTGATGGCCGCAAACCGCAGGTGCCTTTATTCCGTGATAAGTACGGCCTTGAAGGCGCTGTTATCTCAGCTGTCGATTTGATCAAAGGCCTCGGCCTGATTGCCGGCCTCAACCCGATTGAGGTTGAAGGGGCTACCGGAGATATTGATACAAACTTTGAGGGAAAAGTAGCTGCTGCCATGGAAGCGCTGCATCAGGGTAAAGACTTTATCTATCTGCATATTGAAGCGCCTGATGAATGCTCGCATCGCTTTGAAGCTGAAAATAAAATTAAAGCCATAGAGCTGATTGACCAGCGTGTAGTTAAAGTGATCCGGGAAGAACTTGAGCGAAGTGTTTTTGACTTCAGCATCATGCTGGTCACAGATCACGCCACGCCGCTGTCACTTGGCACGCATACCAGTGAAGCAGTTCCCTTTGCTATCTACCGCAATGGGTCTGCGGGCAGCAATGCGGCACAAACCTTTGATGAAGTTTCAGCTGCCGCAACAGGAAAATTGATTCAAGATGGTTTCCGGTTGATGGATCTATTTCTCGGCCGGGAAAGTTGAAGGCAAGCGGTGAAAAGACGATGAAGATAAAGCCCCCAAACGGCAATATTTTTACCACGAACTTTTCTGTTCTGTTCGTGGTTGTTTTCCTGCTCTTTTTTACCCTTGATTTCTACATCCCCATTCTGCCCTTTTATGTTCTATATATCGGCGGCAGTGAAACATCAGTCGGTATGCTAATGGGTCTTTTTACATTCTGTTCCGTTATATTAAGGCCATTCCAGGGGCGTGATCTTAACCGTCGGGGCCGTAAGCGCCTGCTAATCACCGGTGTTTCCCTTTATGCCCTGGCTGGCCTCGGTTTGCTCCTGCTTCCCTCACTGCCCTTTCTTTTTCTATTCCGAGCGGTGCAGGGCTTCGGGTGGGGCGCTTTTCTGCTTGCCTTTAATACGCTTACTCTTGATCTGGCTCCGCCCGGTAAAAGCGGCGCTGCTGTTGGTTTAATGGGTATTGCCCCGCCATTTTCACTGGCTGTTGCCCCGCTTCTCGGCGAACATTGCCGCATAGCAAGCGGGTCAAATTACTTCCTTTTATTTTCAATTGTAGCGGTAGTTGCTTTAATTTCACTCTTGCTTTCTGCTGTGTTGCGCGAACCGCGGCGCGAACCCGTAGAAGGCCATGTGCCTGCCCTGCTGTCGCGAAGAGTATTTTTCCCATCGCTGATTATCTTCTTCATGACCTTTAACCTTGGCTCAATTCTAACTTTTTTACCACTGCTGGGCGAAGCCAGGGATATTCATGCTGTCGGCACATTCTTTACCGTATTCGCCCTGACAACTGTTTTTTCGCGCCCACTGGCCGGGCGCCTTTCCGATTACCTCGGAAGACCGAAAGTGTTTCTGCCAGGCCTGATCATTGCTGCTGCGGCTATGGTTATGATTGCCCTGGCAGTCAATGCTCAGCAGCTGCTGCTCAGTGCTTTTGTTCTGGGGATTGGCTTTGGCTCAGCTCATTCATCAGTAATGGCCATGGCGGCAGATCGTCTGCCGGTAGTCGAGAGAGGGGTCGGTATGGCTACCTTTACTTCTGCTTTTGACCTTGGTATTGTTGCCGGCTCGGTTGCGCTCGGTGTATTGCTGAACTGGTTTGATTTTACGGCGCTTTTCATCTTATGCGCACTGCTCATGCTTGCTCCGGTTGCCGTTTACTATTTAAGATACAAAAAAATGAGTGCAGCATAAACTAATCTACTTTTTATAGCGGGGGGCAATTCCTATGGCTGAAAGCTTAACTTACAAAATATTAAAAGAGCACCTGGTAGATGGTGAACTGACAAAAGGCTCAGAGATCGGTCTGCGTATTGACCAGACCCTGACCCAGGATGCCACCGGAACGATGGCTTTCCTGCAGTTTGAGGCGCTTGGTATCAATAAGGTTCGCACCGAGCTCTCTGTAAGCTACATAGATCATAACACCCTGCAAAATGGTTTTGAAAACGCCGATGATCACCGTTACCTGCAATCAGTGGCTGCCCGCTTTGGGGTTTGGTTTTCGCGACCGGGTAATGGCATCTGTCACCAGGTTCACCTGGAACGTTTCGGAGCACCCGGCAAAACCCTGCTTGGCTCCGACAGTCATACCCCGACTGGCGGTGGACTGGCTATGCTTGCTATCGGCGCCGGTGGCCTTGATGTAGCGGTGGCCATGGGTGGCGGTCCATTCTACCTGACCGTACCCGAAGTAATAAAAGTTACCCTGAGCGGAAAACTGCCACCCTGGGTCGGGTCGAAAGATATTATTCTGGAACTGCTGCGCCGCCTTACTGTAAAGGGCGGTGTGGGCAAGATCATCGAATACAGCGGTGATGGGTTAGCCAGCCTTACAGTTCCCGAGCGGGCAACAATTACCAACATGGGCGCTGAACTGGGAGCGACCACTTCGCTCTTCCCCAGTGATGCCGTAACCCGCAAATTTCTTGCGCAGCAGGGCAGGGAAGATGTCTGGAAAGAAATGCAGGCCGACCCGGGTGCCAGTTACGATCAGGAAATATCTATCGATCTCGGCAGTCTTGAGCCGCTGGTGGCCGTTCCTCACAGCCCCGATGCGGTAAAGGCAATCAGGCAGATCGGGCCGCTCAAGGTTGACCAGGTGGCCGTAGGCAGCTGCACTAACGGTTCCTATGCTGATCTGCGGTTGGTGGCTAAAATACTGGAAGGCAAAGTAATTGATCAGGGTGTCAGCCTGGTCGTGGCCCCGGGGTCGCGGCAGGTCCTGATGACTTTGGCCCGTGAAAATATTCTGGAAAGCCTGGTTGCATCCGGAGCCAGAATTTTAGAATCAGCTTGCGGTCCCTGCATTGGCATGGGTCAGGCTCCGCCTTCGGGCGGAGTTTCAGTGCGCACTTTTAATCGAAATTTTAGCGGGCGCAGCGGAACTGCCGATGCCGGGGTCTACCTGGTCGGCCCTGCTGCGGCTGCGGCGACCGCTCTGCGTGGAATGCTGACCGACCCTCGTGAATTGGGCAGCTATCCCCAACTGCCGGCCGCGCCCCCGCCGGTTATTGACGATCGTATGCTGATCGCCCCGTTAGAAGACGGCAGCGCGGTAGAGCCGGTTCGCGGCCCTAATATCAGGCCCCTTCCGCTAAACGATCCCCTTCCGCAAGAGATCAGGGTTAAGGTGCTGCTGGTTGTTGACGATAATATAACCACGGACCATATTATGCCCGGCGGCTCTAAAGTATTGCCGCTGCGTTCGAACATTGAAGCGCTAAGCGATTATGTATTTGCCCCGCTAGACAGTGAATTTCCGGCCCGTGCCCGTAAATATGGCAACGGTTTAATTGCGGCCGGTGAAAATTACGGCCAGGGCTCCAGCCGGGAACATGCCGCCCTTGCCCCGATGTTCTTAGGGGTCAAAGTGGTGCTCGCTAAGTCATTTGCCCGTATCCATCGCGCCAACCTGGTCAATTTCGGCATTCTGCCGCTCACTTTTTGTGAGGCGACTGATCACGGGCGCTTATCTGTCGGGGATGAACTGGTGATTGAAGATCTGCACCAACAGCTTGATAATGATCAGATCAGTATCCGTTCTGTTAAAAAAGGGGAAACCATTGCCGCCTGGCACGACCTGTCATTGCGGCAGTTGAAAATTGTCAAAGCAGGAGGCCTGCTTAATTACACTTGCCTTTAAGCTTCCATGATTAAGAGTATGCAGTCCAGGGACTCAATAAAAGGGATTATCGAGTTTTACCAGAAGAAGAGTTAACCTTCTAGCGAGCCATCTCCGTTTTGATAGGCTGCAACAACGGCACAGGCAAAAGGTGGTTCGTGGGTCATTGAAAGGCTGAAAGCATTAATGCCGCGCTGACCGGCAAGATTTAAGGCTTCTGCTAGCAGCTTTACCTGCGGCTGCTTACCGGGGCTGGTTATTATTTCAACCTCCTTTAACGCTGCTGGCCCGATGCCGCAGCCGATTGCCTTCAGCACGGCTTCCTTAGCGGCAAAGCGCGCGGCCAGTGAGGCCAAGCTTGAACCGTGTTCTTTAAAACTGGCCACTTCCCGATCGCTAAAAATTCTGATCAGAAACCGGTCAGGGTATTTTTTATAGATCCTGCCGATGCGCTCAATAGAAACCAGGTCAACGCCGACTCCGATAATCACTGCAATTGATTCCCCTCATGGCTTATTCTTTCCCATTATAGCACGTTCATCTTGCTTTTTCAGAGCGATCGTGGTAATATTTAGACAATACAAGACCCTGCCAGGCGGGGCCATTTTAGGAGGTATTTTTTTAATGCAAGGTAAGGTAAAATGGTTTAACCCTGAAAAGGGCTACGGCTTCATCGAAGTCGAAGAAGGTAAAGATGTTTTTGTGCATTACTCAGAGATTCAGGATGAAGGATTCAAGACTTTAGAGGAAGGCCAGGAGGTTGAGTTCGAAATAGTCGAAGGAAACCGCGGGCCGCAGGCTGCAAACGTGGTTAAAATATAAATTTGGGCTTTTGCCCAGGAAAATTAAAGGTATAACATTTATAGCCGGCATTAACCTGCCGGTTTTTTATTTTTTTTGCCCCTGGATCATTGACAGCTAAGCTGGCAGGTGTTATTCTGTTTTTTGGAGCATACCATAGTTGTTTAGTCGGAATTAAGAAGGGCTGTGTCAGAGCCATGAAACTATCAGCAAAAGTTGAATACGGCGTAAGGGCGATGGCTGTCCTGGCCTATTATTATCAGACAGGACCTTTACCACTGCGTGAAATCGCCAAACAGGAAGATATCTCCCTTAAATTTTTAGAGCAGATCGTTCCCGATCTTAAACGGGCAGATCTGATCTTAAGCATCCGCGGTTCCAAGGGCGGCTACAGTCTTTCGCGCTCTCCCGAAGAGATAAGGGTTGGTGACATTGTGCGAGCAGTAGAGGGGCCGATTACACCTTTCAACTGCCTCTCAGAAGTTAAAGAAGACTCCTGCTGCCATCGTCGGGAAGCTTGCCTGACCAGGCAGGTCTGGGCAAAGCTGAGAGATAAAATTAATGATGTTTTAGATGAGGTAACCCTCAATGAACTGGTTGAACTAAATCCGGCAGAGACCTTAAATTAGCGGGGAGGAATTGAAAAAATTGAGCAATCAACAGGTCTACGTTGACCATAGCGCCACTACTCCCATGCGGGAAGAAGTATTAGAAGCAATGCTGCCCTACCTGAAAGATCACTACGGCAACCCATCCAGTATCCATGCCCAGGGCCGGTCAGTAAGGCGTGCAATTGAAGAAGCACGAGAAATGACAGCGCTGGCGATCGGAGCCAAACCCGAAGAAATATTTTTTACCGCCGGTGGCACAGAATCAAACAATCTCACTCTACGCGGAGCGGCCAAAAAAAGAGGTTCTGCGGGCCACATCATTACATCAGGCATTGAGCACCACGCCGTGTTTGATGTCTGCCGCGATCTGGAAGCTGAAGGGCACCGCGTAACCTACCTGCCGGTTGATCAATACGGAATTATCGACCCTGCTGCAGTCGAAGCTGCAATTACCGACGATACCTTTATCATCTCTGTTATGTCAGCCAATAATGAGATTGGCTCAATTCAGCCCATCAAAGAGATCGGCGCCATTGCCGCGCAGCGCGGCCTATTATTCCACAGCGATGCCGTTCAGGTTGTCGGGCAGCTGCCGATTAATGTTAAAGATCTGAACCTTGATTTTTTATCACTTTCAGCCCATAAATTTAACGGACCTAAAGGTATTGGCGCTCTCTATAAGCGAAAGGGAATAAAAATAACCCCCCTTTATCGCGGAGGCAGCCAGGAACACAAACTGCGCCCGGGCACTGAAAATGTCCCCGGTATCATCGGCCTGGGACTGGCTATTGAACTGGCTGTGGCTGAAATGGCAGTGAAAGCGGAGCTGCTGACAGGGTTAAGAGACAGGCTGATCGACGGTCTGCTGAAAATTGAAGACGTAATCTTAAACGGGCCAGATGGAAAGCTGCGCCTGCCCGGTAATGTCAATGTAAGCTTTAAATATATAGAAGGTGAATCCGTTCTGCTCAGTCTCGATCTGCAGGGAATTGCCGCTTCGAGCGGCTCAGCCTGTTCTTCGGGATCACTTGACCCTTCCCATGTTCTTTCGGCTGTTGGCCTTGATCACCAGACAGCGCACGGTTCTATTCGCTTCAGCCTGGGGCGGGGCAACAGCGAAGAAGATATAGACTATATTCTGGAGAAACTGCCGCCGATCATCGAGAAACTGCGTCAGATTTCGCCGATCAGCAGGAACAGTTAGCAGAGAGGAGTTAAGCATATGTATAATGAAAAGGTAGTTGATCATTTCAGCAACCCCCGTAATGTGGGGGAACTTACCGACGCTGACGCTATCGGTGAAAATGGCAGTTTTAAATGCGGTGATACAATGAAAATTTATCTCAAGATTGAAGATGGGCGCATCAAAGATGTCAGGTTTCAGACTTATGGCTGCGGCGCTGCCATTGCCAGCAGCAGTATGCTCACCGAAATGGTAAAAGGGAAAACATTAGATGAAGCCCTGGAAATAACCAACCAGGATGTAGCCGATGAATTAGGCGGCCTGCCTCCCCTTAAACTGCACTGTTCAAACCTGGCGGCCGATGCCCTGCATAACGCCATTGCCAATTATCGCAGCAATGAAACAGTTGATCATAAATAATAAATGACCGCTGCTTGATTATTTCTGCCGATTAGCTTGACAAACCCTCCGCAGAAGTGGTATTTTCTACTTAGCTTTAGCACTCTAATGGATAGAGTGCTAAAGCTAAAAAACGGGGGGATTTGTTATGGCAGCACCTCTTAGCGAACGAAAACAGGAAATATTACGCTCTGTAGTTATAAATTATGTAAAAACCGCCGAACCGGTCGGTTCACGCACTGTTGCGCGTACTTACCGGATGGGCTTAAGTTCAGCCACTATCCGCAACGAAATGGCTGACCTGGAAGAACTCGGTTATCTGGCCCAACCGCACACTTCAGCCGGCCGCATACCTTCCCAGCTGGGCTATCGTTACTATGTCGATAACCTGATGGATCCCGGAGACTTGAGCGACGACGACGAGCGGGCGATCAGCAGTTCTCTGAGCACAGAAAAGATGCGCGAAATAGAGCAGATTATCAACAACTCGGCGCGGGTCTTATCGGCGGCTACCAACCAGACTTCTATGATCATGGGGCCTCAGTTCAGGAAAAGTGCTTTTCACCAGTTACGTATTCTGCCGCTTGATGAAAAGCGCGGCCTGGTGGTTTTGATCACTGATACCGGCTTTATCAAGAACAAGGTTATTGATCTGCAGCAGCAGTTAAGCCAGTCTGAACTGCACCAGGTTGTTACCTATCTGAACCAGAAGCTTTACGGTTTGACCATCGATCAGGTGACCACTTCCCTGATCAACGAACTGAAGCGCGATCTTTTCCGCCGCCTGGAAATCTTAGAGCAGGCCTTTATCCTGCTTGAAGAGAGTCTGAAAGAAGAGAAACAGATTCGCGTATTCCTTGGCGGTACAACCAACATTCTCAATCAGCCGGAGTTTAAGGATGTTGATAAAATCAGGCGCATGCTGAACCTCTTTGAGCAGGAACCTCTGCTCTTCAAGATTCTCGAAGATACCTCTAGCGATGATGATATTGTAGTACGCATCGGGGCTGAAAACGAGTGTGAAGATATCCAGGAATGCACCCTGATTACAGGCACTTACAAGATTCACGATAAAACACTCGGCACGGTCGGTGTGCTCGGACCGATCAGGATGGATTACAGCCATGTGATCAGCGTTATGCGCCGTCTGGTTAATTATCTGAACAAGAGCCTTAGCTCTTAATTGAAACAATCAATACTAAAGCGATGAGCAGGTGATAGAATTCATGGTACGATCTAAAAAAGAGAAAGCTAAAAAAGAGGCGGATATTATGGAAGAAGTGGCGATGGAAGAAGCAGCAGTCGAAAGCCTCGAAGCAGAGCTGCTTGAAGACGAGGAAGTCACAGCAGAAGCACCGGTCAAAGATTGGCAGCACGAGAAAGAAGAACTGCTAGACACCATTAAAAGAAAGCAGGCCGATATTGATAACCTGCGCCGTATCAGTAAGCTTGAGCAGGCTGAAGCGAGGGAATATGCACTTCACCAGTTCTTAAACCGGCTTTTGCCGGTGTTGGACAATCTTGAACGCGGCCTTGAAGCTGCCCGCTCAACGGACAACATTCCCGTGGCCTATGTTGAGGGGCTTGAGATGATCAAAAAACAGCTTCTGCAGACCCTCGAGCAGGAAGGGGTCAGTACGATTGAAACAGTAGGTTGTCAGTTTGACCCAAACTGTCACCATGCAGTCATGCAGGAAGAAAGTGCAGAAAGTGAACCGGGAACTGTCCTGGAGGAACTGCAAAAAGGCTATCGCCATCATAAGCGGGTGCTTCGCCCGGCAATGGTCAAAGTCTGCCAGGAATAATAATATTTTGAAATGTACAAGGAGGAAGTAGAAATGGCAAAAGTAGTAGGTATTGACTTAGGAACAACAAACTCGGTAATCGCTGTGCTGATCGGCAGTGAACCTGAAATTATCGCCAACGCCGAAGGCAGCCGTTTGACACCATCTGTGGTCGCTTTTACTAAAGATAACCAGCGCCTGGTTGGCCAGGTTGCGAAGCGCCAGTCGATTACCAACCCCGATCGCACCGTTATTTCGGTCAAACGCGAGATGGGCACCGATTACAAGGTTAAGATCGACGATAAAGAGTATACTCCGCAGGAAATATCGGCCATGATTCTGCAGAAACTGAAAACTGATGCCGAAAGTTTTCTCGGTGAAAAAATTACCCAGGCGGTTATTACTGTACCAGCTTATTTTACGGACAGTCAGCGCCAGGCAACCAAAGATGCCGGCACTATTGCCGGCCTTGAAGTGCTGCGCATCATCAACGAACCAACAGCAGCCGCTCTGGCTTACGGGCTTGATAAAAAGGGAGAACACAAAATTCTGGTTTTTGACCTTGGTGGAGGCACCTTTGATGTATCGGTGCTTGAACTGGGTGACGATGTGGTAGAGGTTAAAGCAACCAGCGGCAATAATCGCCTCGGTGGCGATGACTTTGACCAGCGCATTGTTGAATACGTGGCTGATGAATTTAAAAAAGACCAGGGTATCGACCTGCGCACCGACCGGATGGCCCTGCAGCGATTGAGTGAAGCAGCCGAGAAAGCTAAGGTTGAAATTTCATCGGTTACAACGACCGATATCAATTTACCATTTATTACAGCTACACAGGATGGCCCGAAGCACCTCAATGTTACCCTGACCCGGGCAAAATTCGATGAACTGACTGCCGATCTGGTAGAAAAAACAATGGGGCCGACCCGGCAAGCGCTATCCGATGCCGGTCTGACTGCCGCAGAGATTGATCGCATCATTTTGGTCGGTGGCTCAACCCGTATTCCGGCTGTGCAGGAAGCAATTCGCAAGCTGCTGGGCAAAGAACCGCACAAAGGGGTTAACCCCGACGAAGTGGTTGCTCTTGGCGCTGCTTACCAGGCTGCTGTACTCGGCGGAGAAGCGAAAGACGTCCTCTTGCTCGATGTTACCCCGCTTTCTCTCGGTATCGAGACATTAGGCGGAGTCTACACCAAGATTATCGATCGCAATACGACTATTCCGACCGAGAAAAAGCAGATATTTTCAACGGCTGCTGATAACCAGACCAGTGTTGAAATCCACGTTCTGCAGGGAGAGCGGGCCATGGCTTCCGACAACAAAACCATGGGGCGTTTTATGCTCGATGGCATTCCCCCGGCACCACGTGGTATTCCACAGGTTGAGGTAAGTTTTAACATCGACGCTAACGGTATTGTTAACGTTTCAGCCAAAGATCTTGCCACCAACCGGGAACAGACGATTACGATCACTGCTTCCAGCGGCCTTGAAAAAGACCAGATTAATGATATGGTCAACGATGCCGAAAAGTTTGCTGAAGAAGATCTCAAGCGCCGTGACCTGGCCGAAGCGCGTAACCAGGCCGACAGCCTGGCCTACAGCGCCGAAAAATCGCTGAAAGACTTAGGCGATAAGGTAGAAGCAGATAAAGCGGCAGAAGTAACCAAGGCCGTGGAAGAACTGCGCGAAGCGGCAAAAGGCGAAGACCTTGAACAGATTAAGGCTGCTACCGAAAAAATGAACAGCTTCATGCATGAGCTTTCCTCGAAATTGTACGAGCAGGCAAAGGCGGCCCAGGCCGGTGCTGAAGGCGAAGCGGGTACGGCAGGCGAAGGTGCGGCCGATGCTGATAATGTAGTCGATGCCGATTTTGATGTGCAGGATGAAGAAGTGAAGGAAGAGAAAGAAGAAGAGAAAAAAGAAGAGGCAGCAGAGTAAATTCCACACTGTAAGAAAGCAGGGGCAGGCTAATAATTGCTCTGCCCCCAAAAAAGATGAGTTAAGAGGACTGATACCTTAATATGAGCAAACGAGATTACTATGAAGTGCTTGGTTTAGAGCGTGATGCCAGTGCCGAGGCAATTAAAAAAGCCTACCGCAACCTGGCTAAAAAGCATCACCCCGATTTTAACAAAGACGATGCTGAAGCAGCGAAAAAATTTCATGAAATTAAAGATGCCTACGATGTCTTAAGCGACCCCCAAAAGCGCGAGCAATATGACCGCTTTGGGCACCAGTCCGGTTTCAATAACGGGGCCGGAGGTTTCGATGGTTTTAGCGGGGCCGGTGGTTTTGGTATCGATGATATCTTCGAGCAGTTTTTCGGGGGGATGGGAGGCAGGCGCCGCCCACCAGGGCCTGAGCAGGGCAACCACCTGCGCTACGATCTCGATATAACCCTGGAAGAAGCATACAGCGGTAAGACCAAAACAATCAACATTCCCCGCACTGAGACCTGTTCAGAATGCAACGGAACGCGGGCGAAAAAGGGAACTCAGCCTGAAACGTGTTCAGCCTGCGGTGGTACCGGACAGCAGCAGGTTACCCGTAACACTCCGTTTGGCCGCTTTATGAGCGCTCAGCCCTGTGTAGCCTGCCGTGGTGAGGGCAAAGTAGTTAAAGAGCCCTGTCCTGCCTGCAGCGGTCAGGGGCGGGTAGTAAAAGAACGAAAAATTGAAGTTAAAATTCCAGCCGGTATCGAAGACGGTTCCCGGCTGCGGGTCAGTGGCGGCGGCGAAGCAGGTTTGCGCGGCGGACCTTCCGGCGATTTATATGTAGTAATTATGGTTAGAGCGCATAAAAAATTTCAGCGCCAGGGCAGTGATTTAATCTTAGAAGTGCCCCTTGGCATCAGCCAGGCCGCCCTGGGCGTAGAGATGGAAGTGCCAACAATTAGTGGCGTTACAACCCTGCGCGTGCCGGAAGGAACCCAGCATGGGGCCACTTTCCGCCTCAAGGGGCATGGCATGCCTCACCTGCGTGGTTCCGGTAAAGGCGATTTACGCGTTAAAGTTCAGCTCAATGTGCCGAAGCGCCTTAGCGCGCGGCAAAAAGAATTGCTCCTGGAATTTGCCCACTTAAGCGGCGAAGAAGCCGGTTTAGAGCATAAAGGCTTTATTGATAAGGTAAAAGATGCTTTAGGCGGCGTATAAACTTCCGGCACGGAGGCTGCGATGCACTATTTCTTTGTTGAAGGAAAAAGCCTTGCCACCGGTGAGGAAGTTGCGCTTGCCGAAGAAGATCTGAACCATGCCTACCGCGTGCTGCGGTTAAAAGCAGGTGATCAAGTCGCCGTAGCCGATGGACTGGGTAGAGCCATGATTGGCTGCCTCACCTTGGCAACCGCTCAGAAAATGCTTGTTACCTTAGGTGGCGCTCTTCCTGCGGCTGAATCACCATTAAAAATTACCCTCTGCCAATCAATGCTCAAAGGCGATAAGATGGATTTAATTGTGCGTCAGGCAGTTGAACTGGGCGTTGACCGCATTATCCCTCTAATTACAAAGCGCAGCATTCCGCAGCGTGAAGCAAAACAAGATCAAAAGCGCGCCACACGCTGGCAGAGCAAAGTGCGCTCTGCTGCCGCCCAGTGCCGTCGCGCCTTTCTTCCCGTTGTAGAAGCGGTGCACGATCTTAAATCTGTGCTGCCGCTGATCGGCGCCTCCAAAGCGCTGGTTCCGTGGGAAGGTGAAAATTCAGTTCCTCTCAGCGATCAGTTGATGCAACCCTGTCCGCAAGACAGGGCTGTTTATTTATTTGTTGGTCCCGAAGGAGGGTTTGACCCGCTTGAAATCGAAGCACTTAGAGGTTCAGGCGCTCTAACTGTACACCTGGGGCCACGGATCTTGCGCAGCGAAACAGCTGCCGCTGTCGTTGTGACCATGGTTCAGTCAGCCTGGGGCGATCTCTCCGGGAGAGGAGCAGTAGATTGAAAAAGCGAGCCGCTTTTTTTACCCTTGGTTGCAAGGTTAATTACTGTGAAACTGAATCGCTGCAGATGCTCTTCGAAGAGGCCGGTTACAAGATAACCGATTTTGAAAACCAGGCCGATGTTTATGTAATCAATACCTGCACCGTTACCGGTTACAGTGATCACAAGTCGCGTAAAGCTATTCGCCGTGCCCGTAAGCGTTCCCCTGAAGCGATTGTTGTGGCTACAGGCTGTTACGCCCAGGGAGCCCCTGACCAGGTTAAAGAGATGGAGCAGGTTGATTTGATTATCGGCAATCGTGAACGCGAAAATCTGCCCCGCATTATAGAATCTCTCGAGCGCGGCTTAACCCTTGATCTAGTCAGGCCACATGAATGTGGTGATCAATTTGAACTACTGCCACCGGCCAGGCGCAGGGGCCGCACCCGGGGCTTTCTGAAGATCCAGGAAGGCTGTAACCAGCTCTGCACATATTGCATCGTGCCCCAGGTTCGCGGGCCGCTGCGCAGCATGCCGTCTCAGGTTGCCCTTGAGCGGGCGCAAACCCTGGTTGGGGCTGGTTGCAAAGAGATTGTTTTAACCGGTGTTCACTTAGGCCTTTACGGTGCTGACCAGGAAAACTTATCGCTGGCAAACCTTCTTCAGCAGATGGAAAAACTGCCCGGTTTGCTGCGTTTACGGTTAAGCTCACTGGAACCTTCTGACGTTACAGCCGAACTGGTGGAACAGATTGTTGAATCAAGAGTGATTTGCCCACACCTGCACATGCCTTTGCAGAGCGGTGACGGAGAAATATTAAGATTGATGAACAGGCCGTATGAAGCGGTAGAATTTCTTTACCTGGCCAAATGGCTCAAACAGGAGATTCCCGGCCTTTCGCTAAGCAGTGATGTTATTGTCGGTTTCCCAGGTGAAACCGAACGCCATCACCGGCGCAGCATGAAGCTGATCAGTGATATCGGTTTCAGCCGCCTGCATGTTTTTAAGTATTCTGCGCGCCCCGGCACGCCTGCCGCAGAACTAAATGGGCATCTGCCCAATGAAATAAAAGATCAGCGCAGCAAAGAAATGATCAAGCTTGGTGAAGAAATGGCTTCCGCCTACCGGCAGCAGTTTATCGGAACGGTTCAACCGGTGCTGATTGAAAAGGTAATTCCGCACAGTTACGGTGAAGGGTTTACCCCCCATTACCTGCGGGTAAGAATTGATACTGCAATCAAAGGCCTTCACTGGCGGGGCAAAGAGATCCATGCCCGCCTGCAGGATGAATGCGGCCCCCACATCAGGGCAGAACATGTCCCAAAAAGATAGGGATGGCTTAAAAAGGTGAAGACAAAACGGCCGGGAAGTTTCTTCCCGGCCGTTTATTTTGAGGAGGGTACTATTAGTTAAGGGGTTACTACAGGCAGGTCGTTTTTCTGAACCCAGCCGTCACGTATGCCGTAAAGCAGGCTGCGAGCATTGTCAAAGCCAAGCATTCTCA
>CAYWDA010000097.1:0-4077 GCA_964456945.1 uncultured Syntrophomonadaceae bacterium | reverse complement strand
TGCCGGAAAAGAACGCATTTACAAACTATAGTTTATGTGTTAAAATAGCCTTTGCTTGACTTGAACTGATGATTTTTGGGGGTAATCAGAATGCTTTCTCTCGTATTGACTATTATTTACCTTATTTTGTGTCTCCTGTTGATTGCAACAGTGCTGTTACAGTCGGGCCGTAGTGCCGGGCTTGGCGCTATCGCCGGTGGAGCGCAGTCACTGGTTGGTAAGAAAAAAGGTCTTGATGAAAAATTAGGCCAAATAACTACTTACCTGGCTGTCGGATTCATGCTTTTTACGATTGTCCTGGTGGTAATCAACTAAGCTTAGATTAGAATAGTAGTTTCTAACGGCAGGGGAGCTTATAGCAGCCCCTGCTTTTATTTTCCCCTGAAAGAGGCTATAATTGTGCAAAGGGCGTGAATAGTACGCCTTTAGGGAGTTGATGTTATTAATGGACGAGAAAATGAATACTGCCGACCGCTTGCGCAGCGACATAGAACAACTGTTAAAGATTCACAGGCAGACTGCGCTGACACCACCCCAGATTCTTGAGGCTCTAGGTTTGCAGGCTCATCATGATAAGCCTGTTTTACTCGGAGAGCTGAAAAAAATGCAGGAAGAAGGGCTGCTGGTTAAATCGGTTAAAGGCCGCTATGGCCTGCCCGAGCGGCTAGGTTTTCTAACCGGGGTATTACAAGGCAATCGGCGTGGTTTTGCTTTTCTGCGCCAGGATGTGGATGGTGAAGATGTGTTCATCAGCGCCGGTAACCTGAGCGATGCCGCTCACGGTGACAGGGTAGTTGTCCGCCTCGAGCAGAAAAAAAGCCGCCGCAGAAGAGAGGGCACAGTCATTGGCATTCTTAAACGCGGTCAGAGCCGCCTGGTCGGCACCCTTTTCCGGGAAGCGAAAAAATATCATGTTATTCCAGATGACCAGCGGTTTCCCGGGGCAATTCAGGTTTCGTTAAAAGATCAGAAAGCTGCCGCCCCCGGTGATAAAGTTGTTGTGGAAATCGAAGAATGGGGCCACGGCAGCAAGCTTTCCAGGGGCCGGATAGTCGAATATATTGGTCCCCCCGGCAGCATCCATACTGAGCGAATGGCTTTTAAATTCAGGTTCGATCTGCCCGGTGAATTTCCACCTGCAGTTTTGAAAGAACTCGAAGGCATACCCGGAGAAGATGATATAGCCGGGTTTTTGGGGCAGCACGGTCGCCGCGACCTGAGCGCTTTGAAGATGGTCACTATTGATGATGAAACTGCACGTGATTTTGACGATGCCGTGTCGCTGGAAAAACTGGATAACGGTCTCTTCAGGCTCGGGGTGCATATTGCTGATGTTTCACATTACGTACGCGAAGGAAAACCACTTGATCGTGAGGCCTTTAAAAGAGGAACCAGCATTTATCTGGTTGACAGGGTAATTCACATGCTGCCGCCGCTACTTTCTGAAAAAATGTGCAGCCTGCAGGCCGAAAAAGATCGTCTGGCGCTCAGCGTGTTGATGGATATTGACGGAGAAGGCCAGTTGACCGGGGCCCAGTTTTTCCCCAGTCTGATCCGTGTAACTGAACGGTTAACCTACCAGCAGGTTGAAGCCTATTTAACGAAAAGCGACGACCAAAAGCCGTTTCAGGATAAATCCCTGGCGCAGCTCCTCGATCAGATGGAACAGTTGGCAGGGGTGCTGCGTAAACGCCGCATGGCACGCGGGGCTTTAGACCTCGATTTGCCGGAGGCCCGCATTACGGTCGATGAAGAGGGCGTTCCACTCTCCATTGAAAAGCGCAGTATGGGGCGTTCGGAATCACTAATCGAAGAGTTTATGGTCTACTGTAACGAAGCAGTGGCCGAGTATCTCTTTAAAAAGAAGCGACCCTGCGTCTACCGGGTGCATACCCTGCCGACGGAGGAAAAGCTGATCGCTTTGCGTGAAACGCTTGCTTTAATGGGTATTGAGGCTGTGGCAAAACTTAAGGTGCTGAAGCCGAAAAATCTCTCTACCCTGCTCGATCAAACCAAGGGGCTAAAAACCGAGAAACTTGTTCGTTACCTGGTGCTGCGATCGCTGCCTCAGGCCCGTTACAGCTCAGCTAATGATGGTCACTTCGGTCTGGCTTCCGGCTGCTATTGCCACTTTACTTCGCCAATCAGGCGTTACCCCGACCTGGTTGTGCACCGTATTCTGAAGCAGGAGCTATCACCGGGCGGCCTCTCAGCAGATAAAATTAAGCGTTTGCAGACCCGCCTTCCGGCTATTGCCCAGCAGTGTTCCGAACGGGAACGCGCCGCGGTAGAGGCTGATAGAGCAAGCACTGAAATCAAAAAGGCGCAGTTTATGGAAGGTAAAATCGGCGAAGAGTTCCCGGGAATTATCAGCGGGGTAACCAACTTCGGCCTTTTCGTCGAGCTTGAGAATACCGTCGAGGGCATGATTCCGATTGCTGACCTGGGAAATGATTATTACATTTACAATGAAAAAGCTGCATCGTTGGTTGGCGAAAGAACCCGCAAAACTTACCGGCTGGGCGACTCAATACAGGTACAGGTAGTCAGGGCCAGCCGTGAAGAGGGTAAAGTAACCTTTGCTCCGCTGGAAACAGAACAGAAGCAATCCGAAAAAAAAGGGCCACCGAAAAAAAGTAAAAGTAAGCTTGCTCATCGCCGGAAGGGAGGTTCCTAATGGATATCTATGAAGCATTACGTGAACGTCGAAGTATACGCAAATATAAGCAGGATCCTGTGCCAGAAGATAAATTGTTGCGTATTTTAGACGCGGCGCGCATTGCTCCTTCATGGAGCAACCTGCAGTGCTGGAAATTTATCGTTGTCCGTGATCCGGAAAAGAAAAAACAGTTGGCAACCAGTATGCCTGCAAGCAACCCGGCGCTCAAAGCGGTCGGTG
This sequence comes from uncultured Syntrophomonadaceae bacterium, assembly GCA_964456945.1. Lineage (GTDB taxonomy): Bacteria > Bacillota > Dethiobacteria > DTU022 > DTU022 > CAYWDA01. The sequence goes on along the minus strand of CAYWDA010000097.1, from coordinate 1,178 downwards.
AAACGGCGCCTGTTGTGCTGGTGCTCTGCGCCGACCCGAAAGAATCTGGCGATCAGGACGGTAAAGACTACTACCTGCTCGATGCCGGACTTGCCTTGCAGCAGTTAATGCTTGCAGCGCACGCGGAAGGCCTTGGAACCTGCTGGGTGGCCTGGTTTGACGAGTCTATAGCCAGGGCAGCCTGCGCTGTTCCCGCTGGCTACAGGGTTGTAGCGCTAACACCGCTCGGTTTTCCCGAAAAACAGCCGTCTTCCCGCCCGCGCAAAGAGATGGATGAGATTGTTTATGCAGAAGAATGGGGCAAACCCCTGTAAAAGAGAATAACCTGTAGCTAATGGAGCGTTGATCCTGTGGATAAAGTAATCAGCAAAAATCGTAAAGCGTGGCATGACTATCATATTGAGGAATCATATGAGGCTGGAATTGTTTTAACCGGCACTGAAGTTAAATCTGTACGCGGCGCCCGCGTTAACCTGAAAGACAGCTACGGCAAGGTTGAAAATGGTGAGATATTCCTGTATAATATGCATATAAGCCCTTATGAACAGGGGAATCGTTTTAACCACGATCCTCTGCGTATCCGCAAGCTGCTGATGCATAAAATTGAAATCAGCCGCCTGTCCGGAAAGATTAAAGAAAAGGGCTATGCTTTGATTCCCTTAAAGATCTACCTGAATAAAGGCCGGGTTAAAATTGACCTGGGCCTGGCCCGGGGCAAAAAGCTCTACGACAAGCGGCATGATATCGCCGAGCGTGACAGTAAGCGCGAGATGGAGAGAGCTTTCCGGGACAAACAAAGAGAAGTATAAAGTTTGGGGGCGTAAGGATTCGACGGGGGTTGTGGAAGCAGGAGCGGCAAGTCCAGGACCGTGCCCTGGATAAAAAACGGAACGGCTATAAACGCCAAACCTAATTTAGCACTCGCTGCTTAATCTAAAGTAGCGCATTCCTCCTTTCCCTGGCCGGGGGAAAGATCAGGAGTGTCACTAATCCGGTCTACTGTTGCAGCGGTCGCCTTACCTCTGTAATGGGAAATCTAACGAGGCTGGTGCTGAGGGATCCTGTTTCGGGGAGCCTGAGGCACGAGACACAAATCCGGGACTAAACTTGTAGAAACTTCTGTAGCTGTGCCTTCGGACGCGGGTTCGATTCCCGCCGCCTCCACCAAAAGTGATACC
>CAYWDA010000096.1:0-5431 GCA_964456945.1 uncultured Syntrophomonadaceae bacterium | reverse complement strand
ATGGCTCGCCATTTCGGCGGTAAATGCCCTGAACAGTTCCGGAGGAACATTTTGCAGCTCTTTGCCCAGCTGATCGAGAAAGGCAACGAAGAAGTTAAGCCCAAGCGGAATTTGCCCGGCCAGGCCGAAGGAGAAGACCGAGTCGCTCCAAAGCATTACCCGGGCCAGTTCTCGCCCCTTTTCCGGTTCGAGCTGGTTGATGACAGCCAACACCCGATCTTTAAAGTCAGGATCCTGTAGCAGCTTTTTAAGCTCTTTGTCGAGCGGTTCGAAAGAATTTAAATGGCAGTCGCTTACTGTCAACGCTACTTCCTCCCTAAAGTGTTTCGCAATCGTAAAACCAGCGGGCAGTCTCCATCTGGCAGAGCTGTTTCCCGCCCATCCAGAGCTGAACAATTTTTATATCGCGCCAGTGTTTTTCAATATCCCACCGGCGGTCGCTGCCGCTGGCTTCCATCATATTCATAGCTTTGCCGATATGCTCAATAGCCCGGTCGCAGGCAAAGTACTTGTAAGCCCGCCCTTTGGTTACTATTTCTTCGTTCCAGCGTTCACCATAAAGATCGGGGCGATCGAGCATTCGTGCATACTGGTAACCGAGAATGCGAATAATTTCCGCATCGCGGGCCAGATCAGCAAGAGCCCCGGCTAAAGCGTCGTTTTCTTTCAGTGGCAGGTTGCGGTAATACTTGGTTTCGCAGAAGTTTTTAATGATCTCATAAACGTTGAGCAGCGCTCCGCTGGCGAAGGCGATACTGCCCAGGTTGCCAAAAGAGATCACTTCCTTAAAATATTTAAAATCATCGCCGGGTCCGCAGGCGCGGTAATGGCTCGGCACGCGAACTTGCTCAAACCAGATATCGCCGTTCTTATCGGCTGCCATGCCGGCCTTTTGATAGGGCTTGCCCTGTGTAACGCCGGGACGGTCAGCGGGAACAAAGATGAAGGCGAAATCATTTAAATCAGTGGAACCAGGCTTTGTTGTGCAGACCACGCCAAAGAGACTGCAAATTCCGCCGCTGTTGGTCGGCCAGAGCTTGTGACCGTTAATCACCCACTCGTTGCCATCAAGACGGGCGGTGGTCTGAATTGTGGCCCCCCGGATGATCTCCATATTTTCAATATCGGCGCCGCCCTGGGGTTCAGTCATGGCATTGGCGGCAAAAACTGCTTTTTCGGTTTGGCAGAAGAGGGGGGCGAATTCTTCGCAGAGGCGACGGTTCAGGTGAGGCTCGTTGCAGATCATGATCAGCGGCCAGAAAGTGACGCCAAAAGCCACAGCCATTCCGGTGTCGGCCCGGGCCACTTCTTCCATCAGGCGAAAAGAGGCACTGCCCATGTAATGTGAACGGCCCAGGCCCCAGCCGCCTAAATATTCGGGGAAGAGCACCCGCTGCAGGCCAAGTTTGCCCATCAGCTTATCGAAGGCCGGCTCAATCAGCAGGTGTTCCTGCCAGTCTTCATCGTAGCGGCGCCGGTTGGGAATTACTTCTTCGTCAGCCCACTGGCGTACTATTTTCCCGAAATATTCATCGATCGGTGAAATAAACTCCCGCGGCCTGGTAAAATCATCGATGGTGCGCATCGCTGCAGACCTCGCTCTCTTTAAAGGTTAGCTGACCCGTAGAAAAACCTGGCCAGATCCATCTTATTCAGTTCCCAGCTGCCGAGGTGAAGCTGCATTGTCTTGACATCGCGCCAGTAACGTTCCAGGTTCCACTCCGTGGCATAACCGGCTGAACCCATCAGTTCCATGGTCTGGTTGATCGCTTTTTCAGCGGAGTGTGTGACTTGTGATACCACGCTGAGAGCAGCAACAGAGGTTTTTTTAGCTCGGGCCGGTTCTTCAAGACCGCCGCTGGCTATAATCCCGGCCAGTTGGTGCAGTAAGAGCCGATCAAGCAGTAACTCCTGGCTGACTTCAGCCATTAAAGAGGCGGTAAGCGGATTGTCTTTCAGAAGGGAATTCTTGCCTTTAATAACCCGGTTTTCACCCCACTCCCTAAGTATCTCAAAAGCGGCGAAGAGTGAGCCGACGGTTACAGCAGACACACCTAAGTAAAACCAGGATAAGAGCTGCTGCCAGCCGGTTTCTCCCCTGAATACCACGTAGGTTTCCGGCACTTCTACCTGATCGAGCGTAAGTTTGCAGTTTACGCTGGCGGCGAGGCCGGTCCTGATCTGTGGTTCACCGCGGCTGAGGCCGGGGGAGTCTGCAGGTATCATGACCAGAGCCGGCTCATCTGAACCCTCCAGCAGGCAAAATATCCCGAAGAGATCGGCATCACAACCTGCATTAAGGGGCTGCAAATTGCTGCCCTCGATGATTATTTTATCCTTAAGCTGTTTTGCAGTGGCAGGAAAAGGTTTACCCTGGAACAAGGTTTGCGAACCGGGTTTACATTCTGAATCGTAAGAGGGCAAGACCAGCGCACCGACGGCGCTTTTTCCTGAATGGCAAAAAAGCGGCGCTAACAGCTTACAAAGATTCTCATTTAAGTTGTAATCCATGGCGAAGCTGCTGCAGAGAGCAAATGTTGTGGCAAAAAGGTAGCCGATTCCCGTATCGGCCCGGCCGATCTGTTCTAAGGAGAGCGCTAAGGTATGGGCCACTTCAGGCTTGTTTATACCAACGCCGCCGCACTCTTCGGGGAAAATCATCTTTTGCATTTCCAAATCCACGAAAAGCTTATGCAGAGCTGGTTTAATCAGTAGCGCCAGATCTTCGCGGTATTCAAGCCGCTTGGCCATCACTTCAGTTTCAGCCCAGCGCTTTAAAGTCTGGGTCAGCAAAACATCAGATTCATGGGGCTGATCAGAAGAACAGGGTATTAAACTGAAAAAGTCCATTCGTTCCACCTCGTGACATGAATATCTTTACATATTCAACATAATTTCTCTTCTCCCTGCACTTTGCGGATAAAAAGAATCTTACCATATTGTCAGGGGGACGGGGTTGTTGACAACTTTTCACAAACTCTTGGCACTAAGCTGTCAATAACCCCGTCCCCCGATCCGACACAGACAGTCGTGCTTGACAAGATCATTTAGGTGGCTTACCATAAAGTAAGGAACAATAACCTTACAAAGGAGCAAGGATTATGATCAGGGCAAAAGTAACCTCTAAAGGTCAGCTCACCATCCCCAAGTCTTTAAGGGATAAGCTTGGCATTAAGACCGGCGATTATGTCATTGTCAAAGAAACCAGCGCCGGATACATGATCGAAAAAGAGCTGAATGAAAAACGGTTTGATAAATATGTCGGCTTTCTCGACCATAAAACAAAAAGTGATAAAATTATCAGGGAGCTGCGCGATCAATGACAGTTGCGATAGATACAAACATTCTTTTCGATATTCTTCTTCCAGATCCGCAGCACATGAAAGAATCATTAGCGCTCCTCAAGTCGCATGGCAAAAAGCACCGCTTGATTTTATCCGAAACAGTTTACGCTGAACTTGCTTCCCAGTTTAAAAGTGAAAAAAGCTTGAACGAATTTATCTCAGATACAGACATATGCCTGGTCAATTCATCCGCGGAGGCGTTATGGAGTGCTGCCAGGGCCTGGAAGAGCTACACTCAAAGCAGGGGCAGCGACTTCTTATGTCCAAAATGCAGCACATCAGTAGGTTTAAACTGTTCAGACTGTGGCGCGGCCATTATTAGCAGGCAGCACATAATTTCTGATTTTTTAATCGGCGGACATGCCCTGGTCCATGCCGGAAGTTTGCTAACCCGGGACAGGGGATACTATAACCGCTACTTCCCGGAATTAAAGCTGAACCCTAATCCATCAGACTAAAAAGAAAAAGCTGATCAAAGGAACCCAATATTAACTGGACATTGACGCTGGCAGCGCCAACTGTTATGATAAAAGTACGCTATTAAGTACGTTTACGGGAGGGTGTCCGATGACCATAGTAAATGCAACGAATGCCCGAAAAAGGCTCTACAAATTAATTGAAGAAGTAAGGGAAACCCACGAACCGGTCTACATCACCGGCAAAACCGGCAATGTAGTGATGCTTTCTGATGATGATTACCGCTCCATTCAGGAAACACTTTACCTTGTTTCAGTGCCTACCATGCGTGAAAAGATCATCGAAGGATTAAATACGCCCCTGGAAGAATGTCTGGAAGACAGTGATGGTGAATGAAACCTGGAAAATTCTCTACACCAAACAGGGTTTAAAGGACAATCAAAAAGCAATAGAAAACGGTTTTGGCCAACAAGTAGATAAATTGCTTGCGCTGGTTAAAGAAAACCCCTTTTCCACTTACCCACCTTATGAAAAACTCATCGGCGACTTAAGCGGCGCCTATTCACGAAGAATCAACCGACAGCACCGCTTTGTATATCAGGTCTACAGCGAAGAATGTATAGTGAAAGTAATCAGCATGTGGACGCATTACGAATAAACACTTCTGCCATAACCAGGGTAATAGGCGAGGCCAGCGAGGCCAGCAGAAAAGAAGCAACTTGCCGTGTAGCCACATTAAGGTTATAATGTAGTTACTTTAAAAGCTGGGAGACAACAATCTAATGGAACAGGTTGGTGTAAGAGAACTAAAAAATAGTCTGAGTCGTTACCTAAACCGGGTAAAAGATGGTGAAATTATAACAATAACCGATCGCAACAATCCAATAGCCCGTTTGGTGCCAATCAGCGCTCAGCCTGCAGAAACCCTTCTGAAAATGCTTGAAGATGGCAGGGCCACCTGGTTAGGCGGAAAACCAGGTTGTAATTCAACACCCGTATATTCAGAACCGGTTAAAGGCAATACACTTGGCGCTATAGCCGCAGAGGACCGTCGTTAATGATTTGTTATTTGGATACAAGCGCCCTGTTAAAGCTTTACGTTTGTGAAGAAGGTACAGATCTGGCCCGCCAGCTGGTGAAAGAGGCATCCATAATTGCCACTGCTAAAGTGGCCTATCCGGAAACGAGAGCTGCGTTAGCCCGCGGTTTGCGAGAGGAAGTACTAACCCCGACAGCTTACAAAGAAGCGGTAATGAATTTCATCGCAGACTGGCCTTCCTATTTTGTCCTTGAACTGACTGATGCTGTGATCTATAAAGCAGGAGAGCTGGCCGAACTTTACAAACTAAGAGGATTTGACTCAATTCATATGGCTTCTGTGTTAACACTGGCCGATGTTTTGGCTCAAGAAGAAAGTAAAGAACAGATAAATATAGGTTGTTGGGATAAAGGGCTTGCTGAAGCGCTCAAAGCTTCTGGTTTTATAGTATTTCCTTAAATCCGGTTCTGTTCGTGAAACACAAGCGGAGCACAACACAGGGGGAAAGTTCTTCTGTGTTCTATTGGTTAAAGTAGATTTACCATTTTCTGACCTCAACAGCAGCGCAGAAAAAGATGTCAATAACCCCGTCCCCCTGACAATATGGTGCCGCCAGACATACCAGCATCAA
>CAYWDA010000095.1:0-3930 GCA_964456945.1 uncultured Syntrophomonadaceae bacterium | reverse complement strand
CACTTGGCTATGTCGCCAAAAAAATGGAGCGGAAGACGAGATTCGAACTCGCGACCCTCGCCTTGGCAAGGCGATGCTCTACCACTGAGCTACTCCCGCACGGCTGGTGCCGAGAGACAGAATTGAACTGTCGACACGCGGATTTTCAGTCCGCTGCTCTACCGACTGAGCTATCTCGGCTAATATGGCGGAGCTGACGGGACTCGAACCCGCGGTCTTCGGCTTGACAGGCCGATATGTTAACCATCTACACCACAGCTCCACGCGCAATAATAAGTATACAAAAGCTATTCTTAAAAGTCAATACGCTGTAGACGACAAAGGAAAATTAATTACCATTAATAATAACGCTCTGCCGTAGTTACTGACCAGTCTTAGTCAATTTCTTCCAGAGAAAGGGTCTTCGGTGATTTGGCCGCAGTCACTTCCTGATGCAAACGTTTTAGGCGATCTTCTTCAGCTGAGCTGTAGTAAATAAGACTCTGCAGCTCAATGGTCAGATCAGCGTTGTGCACATGAACCCCGTCTGGAACATTTAGTTTAACAGGAGCAAAATTTAAGAGAGCTTTTACTCCATGCTTAATGACCAGATCAGCTATTTCCTGGGCGGCCACGGCCGGAACGGCAACTATAGATACTTTAATATTGCGTTTCTTGATAAACGCCGGTATTTCATCAATGGAGAAAATATCTATATCATCAATTTTTTTACCGATCAGGCGGGAATCCTGATCAAAAACTGCGACCACATTTACATAAGGGTTTTTTGTTGAATTATAGCGGGTCAATGCAGTGCCCAGGTTGCCGGCGCCGATCACTATGGTGTCTATCGTTTTATCGAGACCGATTATTTTAATAATCTTTTCCCGCAGAAACGCTGTATTATATCCGGCTCCGCGTGTTCCAAAGGCTCCAAAATAAGCAAGGTCTTTACGAATCTGTTCGGCAGTAAAACCGGATTCGTTGCTCAACTCTTTAGATGAAACCATATCGATTTTACGCTGGATCAATTGATCAAGTATGCGCAGGTAAATCGGCAGTCTCTTAATAACTGATTTAGAAATGTTGCGGTTAGGCACTTTTTTACCCTCCATAATCGCAAATATTGCTCATTACAATAATCTACATTCAGTGTTTACGAAGCAACAAATCGTGCATTACTGATTCGAGCAGTTCTCTTTTTTCTGTACTAATCTCATCTACATTGTTAATGGCCTGAGCGGCAAGCAGCAGGTAATCTTCTGCTGCTTTGCGGGTATAGGCAAGGCCTTCACCCTGAGATACAATTCCGGCCAATTTACTGATCTGTTCCCCTGACATTATTTCGTTGCTGAGAAGAGACTGAATGGACTGATCGCCCGGCTGCAGCAAACTGATCGTTCGGATTAGCGGGAGGGTTATCACCCTGTTAGACAGATCGCTGTATTGAGGCTTTCCAGTCACCTCGCGCTTTCCTGTATAATCAAGAAGATCATCGATAAGTTGGAAAGCAATGCCAAGGTTGTAACCAAATTGGGACCATGCATCCTGATCATCCTGACCTTCACCCCCGAGGAGACTTCCCGCCCGGCAGCAACCGGCAAAGAAAGCTGCGCTCTTTTTACCAATCCACTGAAAATAGGCTTCTTCAAGGCCAGAAGAAGAAGTGTTCGCAAAAGCCTGTTCAAGTTCACCTATAGCCATGTTTTCTACTATATTAACAACAATTTCCATCAATCGCCAGTCCTGATAGTTAACTATAATTTTAAGGGCGCTGCTTAGCAGGTAATCACCGCTCAGGACTGCAATCTTGTTACTCCACCTGACATGCACCGCATCTCTGTTGCGCCTTACAGAAGCCTGATCGATAACGTCATCGTGAAGCAGTGAAGCAGTATGCAGCAGTTCCAGGGCAACAGCTGCATCAAGCAGCGGTTGCAATTTTGCAGTGGGGCGTTGAGCAGCTATCAGAAACAGGGCAGGGCGCACTCTTTTGCCTCTGCCATTAAAAATATAGGCGCCTACGCTGTTAATATCCGGGCCGGCCAGGTCGAAAACCTGCCTTAGTCGATCCTCAACCTGCGCCAATTCATCTTCGATCAATAGCCATTTTTGTGCCAGCGTATCCAAGCTCCTGTTCAAGATAGAATCTCTTTGAATTTAATACTTTTTCACATGTTCGACAAACCGGGATGGAAATCCTTTTCTACATAATCATGAAAGGATAAAAAGTCTTTTTTGAATTATAATCAGTTCCGGAGGATTACCAGCCTGGTTAACCAGACTGCTATAAAGTACAGCATATTCAGATGATGGTATCGCTTCACAAAAGGCGAGCAGTTTTTCTTTTTCGATTCTGCCTGCGTCGTGCCCGGGATAAAGAACAATTGTGATTACCCCGCCTGGTTTAAGCAGGGTCAGAGCCTGTTTCAGGCTGGCTAATGTAGAGCTATAATCGGTGGTTACCTGCTTGTTACTACCGGGAAGGTAGCCGAGGTTATACATGATCACAGAAACCGGGTTACTGACATGCCTGGCCAACTCTTCGTGCCCGGCCTTGACCAGGGTAACCCTGGCTAGAAGGTTACACTGTTTAAGCCTTTCTTCTGTTACGGTGAGTGCTTCATCCTGTATATCAAAGGCGTAAACCTGTCCTGACGAACCTGTTCTTTCTGCAAGGAAGAGGGTATCGTTACCGTTTCCGGCGGTGGCATCAACAACCGTATCACCTTCAGCAACGGCTAAAGCTGCGTGCATTTGGGCCAGATCAGTAATTCGTTTAATCGAAACCAGGCTGCATCACTCCAGTTAATAGTTCTCGACACGAGATGAAATTATATCGACCCTGCTCTCTTCTTCTACGAAAGCAAATATTTTCTCCATAATGCTATCGGCTCCGGCTCCGTTATGGCAAATCACGGCCATACCCAGTTCAGCGCGCTGCCACAGGTCCTGGCAGCCAACCTCACTTACACTGACATTGAACCTATTGCGCAAACGCTGAACCAGGCGTTTAATCACCTGGCGTTTGGCCTTGAGCGAGTTTGCAGTAGGAATATGCAGTTCAATTACACAAATTGCCACTCGCACCGGGTTCACTCTCCCTTAAATCAAATATAGCTGCGCATTAGCTGGTTAATGTAGCTGTCAATCTCAGTGCCTGCCTCACAAAGTTGGCGGTAAATACTAGCCACCGAAGAGCTTAATGAAGGGTCTTGCCTATCTTTCAGGGTGCGGTAATAACCGCTTCTTCTGCCAAGACGAAATTTGGCCCGCTCTTCTTCCGAAAGCGATAGATAACTGTTAATAACACCGAGCATTTGTATTTTATCAGCGGGCAATTTACCATTGATCTCTTCCAGCAGGTTAAGGACGTGATCACTGTATAATTCCGAGTTAATACCCTCAAGATTTTCTAAGAACAGAGCTTCTTCCCTGACAATAATATCATCACCAAGGGGTTTAAACTCACCTAGTTCAATTTTTTTGTAAAGCGGTGTGGCCAAAGGGACGGCGAGCGTACGCAACCTGATGAAATCAGGGTCGATAGCGTTCAAAACCTTTGCGGTATCGACAGCGTGTTCGCGCCATAGATCTGCTCCACCTAAGCCAAGAATAACGTATTCGCTCAGTGAGATTCCGGCTGCTTTCACTCTTTTTCCGGCGTCGATATGTTGGGCGGCAGTTACCCCTTTTTGCATAAAAGTGAGCACTTCGTCGTTACCGCTTTCAAGCCCGACATGGATGCGGTTTAAACCTGCCATTTTTAGCTGCTTCAGCTCGTCAATAGAACGGCGGAGGATGGTGCGCGAGCGGGCGTAAGTGGTAACCCTGTTCACTGTGGGAAGTTTCTCTTTTAAAAGGTTCAGAACCTGAACCAGCTGGGAAACCGGAAGCAAAAGGCTGTCGCCGTCCTGCAGGAATACTGTTTTACCGCCCTGGTATAACCAG
>CAYWDA010000094.1:0-2388 GCA_964456945.1 uncultured Syntrophomonadaceae bacterium | reverse complement strand
GCTACATATTGTTTGGCAGCATCTATCTTCATGCTTTTTGCGAGCTGCATCCGCAGAACCAGATCTCCGGCTGTGCGAATACCACTCATGCAGGAAGATACAGCGTGCGCTACTTCAAGGCTGAAAGTATCGCCTACGCCTATCTATAACCCGTCGGCTTTGCCGATTTCAATCAGCGCTTTATCAGCCCTGGTTACGGCATCGATCGGTGGAATCTCGCTCATCGGAATACCGCCAACGCCCATGCCGACGTTAACATGGACGGGAATATCGGCAGCTTCGGTGCAGGCTTTGACAAAAGTGACGGTGCGGGCAATATTCCAGGGGAATGACATGTTGGTGTTTGTATTAACAACTGCCCCGAAAATATTGGCCCCCGCTTTTTCGGCCAACTTAACCTGCTTGTGAGGATAAAGGCCGGCAATTCTGGTGCCGTCATACTCAAGCTTGCCGTGCATGCCTAAAACAAATTCGCCGGCTGCACCCATTTCAACCCCTAAGTCAGGGAATTTTTCCTTGATCTGCTCGGTAGCAAGCAGCCCGGCAAGAAAGTCTGCATCGCCAGATGCCCCGCATGTATCAAGGTTGATACCGTCTGCGCCTGCTTCAAACATTTCTCCGGCGACAAAAACGATATCGCGCACAGCATGTTCAACTGCCTCTTCCTGTGCGGCACGCGCTTCTTCGATTTTAGCCATCGGCAGAAGTTCCGCCCAGTTTTCAACCGGTCCATCCGGCTTGGTGTAGAGACCAAGGTTCGGCATTGAACCGTAGAGAACCGGCATTACTGCATTGAGCTGGGCCAGTTCCATAACCGGTGTTTCGTTGTGTATGATCTGCTTAACTGCTTTGTAGCTGTAATCCATATTGCCAATATCGACCGAATCTGCACCTAACACCTTTTCGCTGACCATTACCGCCATGGAACGTTCCATGGCAATATTGGCATGGTAGGTCATTTTGCAGCTGCCGGAGTCTGAGGTGCTTACTACTTCACGGCCCCGCTCTACGCCGACAATATTGCCAGGCATAGTAATGATTTTGAAGAGGTAATCCATCTCTTCCTGGGTCAGTTCGGGAATCTTGCCGCGGTCGGCTGCGTCTTTGACGCCTTTAAGAATATCTTCCCTGATTTCTTCGGCGGTCATATAAATACCTGATCCGTCGCCCATCCTAGTAAAAAATTTATCCAATTTCATGCCCTCCTTTACTAATTATCTGGAGCAATAACCTATATCTATAAAGCCTTGTTACGAATTTAACGCTGAAGATAATCCACCTCCACAAGCCTTAGCAAGCTTAGTAAGGCTTCCCGATGCTGTGGCCAACAAATCATGGCCCAATATACTAGTATAATTGAAGCACAGGTAAAGGTCAATATGAGGAAATTTGTTCCAGAACCATGTTTTACGCTTGTTTTACCTATGTTTTAAAGCGATTCAATCAGTTCAGCACTGTCGTTAGAGGGACTGTTGACGAGACGGGAAACCGGGTTTGCGCTCAGCTCTGCGGGCGCATAGGGCGTAAGCAGGGCAGTGAGTGCGGCAGGTTCGGTGGAGGGATCGAGCCAGAGGTCATAGTGCCCGGGGGCAATGATCACCGGCATACGGTTATGCAGAGGGGCAATAAGGGTATTTGGTTCCGTAGTTAAGATGGTGCAGCTTTCAAGCGGCGCTGTCCCTTTTTCCCAGCGCTCCCAGAGACCGGCCAGGGAAAAAGGCTGGCCATCCAGGCGCTGGATATAGTAGGGCTGTTTCACGCCCTCTTTCTCCTGCTTCCACTCGTAGAAGCCAGAGACCGGGATGAGAATTCTTCTTTTCTTAAATGCATCGCGAAAAGATGGTTTCGAAGCAGCTGTTTCTGAGCGGGCATTAATCATGCGGCTGCCGATCGATTGTTCTTCAGCCCAGAAGGGCACCAGGCCCCACTTCAGGGCAGCCAGCTCTTTTTCCCCGTTCTGTGGCGATAAGCGGCAGGCGGTTATTTGCTGCGAGGGCGAAATATTATAGCGGGGGCGCAGCTCGAAATCGTCACGGATGATCAGCTGGTAGAGCATCTCGAGGATCTTTTTTTCGGTTGCCAGGGCAAAGCGTCCGCACATGGCGCTGCTCCTTTATTTTCGCGGTTCCTTTACATCATAGAAACCGAGGTTGAAACGGTGAATACTCGGCACACCGGGGGGAACAAATGATACCCGGTCACCATCCTGCAAAGGGGTAGAGAGCGGCTTGATCAAGCGGTTAATAAAGACCACTTCCACATCATCTTCGGGAAGGTCAAGTTTACTGATCAGATCAGCTGCTGTGAGCGAGCCTTCCGTTTCGTAGTGCAGCGGGTTAGACCATTCGCGTTCGCTAAACAGGCGGTGCAGTTTTCCAAATCCGCGTA
>CAYWDA010000093.1:0-3252 GCA_964456945.1 uncultured Syntrophomonadaceae bacterium | reverse complement strand
TCCTGGGTTTGGTGGCGGTCGCAGACCAGCAGGGCGTCAGCGGTGTCAACAATAACCAAATCTTTGAGGCCGACAGCGCCGACGAGCCGCGATGTAGAGTAGACCAGGGTACCTTCGGTGCCAACCATGATTACCCTGCCTTTCAGGTAGTTCTCATTTTCGTCGCGCGAGGAGACCTGGTAGTAAGCTTCCCAGCTGCCAAGATCACTCCAGTTGATTGCCGTTGGAATTACGGTCACCCCGGCAGCACGTTCGAGAATGCCGTAGTCGATTGAAGTTTTTTCAAGGGTGCGGTAGATGCCCTCAAGATCGCCCATATTATTGTAATCGATCTGCCCGAGCGTAGCGTGCATGGCGGGCAGTAGCTGGCGGTATTGCTCAACCAGCGCCCCGACCCGGAAGACAAACATACCGCTGTTCCAGAGGTAGCGGGAATCAGCCAGATAGCTTTTTGCCGTTTCAAGATCAGGTTTTTCGACAAATTTTTCAACGCTGTGCGCCCCGTGACCTAAGCTTTCGCCAGCGCAGATATAGCCATAACCGGTCTCCGGGCAGGTTGGGCGAATGCCAAAGGTCACCAGTCCGTAAGCAAGGGCAGCCGCTTCACCGGCACGTAGCAGGGCGGCGAATTCTTGGCGATCGGGAATCAGGTGATCTGATGGAAGAACGGCCATCACTGCGTCGGGGCCGGCTTCATGCAGCAGTTGCCAGGCGGCGAGACCGATTGCGGCAGCCGTGTTGCGGGCTTCAGGTTCTTCAAGCAGGCGAATACCTGTGTGCCCCGAGAGACTGAGCTGCCGTTTGATTTCTGCGGCCTGATCAACATGGGTAACAATTATAGTGCGCTCTTCAGGTATAGTGGTTAAAACACGCTCAACTGTTGTCTGAAAAAGGCTCTGTTGATCATTTAAGAGGCCCAAGTATTGTTTGGGAAAAAGCTCGCGACTGAGCGGCCAGAGTCTGGTGCCGCTTCCACCGGCTAAAATTATGGCATACATAAGATCACTCCGTTTCAGATTAAAGCCTGAATATATTTACAAAGCAAGGTTAGATTTTCAGCTGCTGTTGCTGCTGCTGAAAAAGTCCCTGGTGGGCTACAAGGTGTACCCGCTGCAGGGCAAGCAACAGCGAGGTTACCGATTCGCCACCCTGGTTGCTGTTAATACCACCGGGCTGCAACCCGTCAAAACAACCACCATTAGAGAAATCGTAGAGCGGTTGGTGCACATCGTTACTGCCAAAATACCAGTTGAAAGCCCATTCCATCTTGCTTAACCAGGCACTTTCACCGGTAAGGACAAAAGCCTGGTAGCAGGCATCAATTAAAGCGGTGGTATCGACTGCCTGTTGATCGTAAAGCGCTTTTTCTCCGTCACGCCTGTACCAGCCTTCATTGCCAACCAAAGAGAGATGCCCGCCCTCGGGGTTGGTTTGAATATCGATCAGCCACTGCAGGCTCTTCAGGCCGGTATCGAACATTTCGGTGTTGTCAAGATAACTGCCAGCAGTAATTAAAGCCTGGGAAACGCGGGCGTTATCGTAGGAAACAATGTTTTCAAACCAGTACCATTCATCGCTGGCATTCTTCTGAAAAAGGTGAAGCAGCTTTTCACAGAGATCGGTATTGATCTGCCGCACCCTGGTATCACCGCCGAAGCGGCGCAGGTAATAGTTGGCGCCGATAGCGCTGAAAGCCCAGGCTCGCGGCGAAGTAAATTCAGAGGGGATGTTGATTAAATCTTTAAAGAGCCGGGTGGCTAAGCCCAGAATATCATCGTCGGGCGGGTGGGCTATGGTGTAGCCGAGGGCCCAGATGGTGCGGCCATGGCTGTCTTCAGAACCGACTTCTTCGAGCCAGCGGCGGTCAAAACTCATGAAGTTGCGCATACGACCGAGTTTCTCGTTAAAAGCGTGATAGAGAAAACTCATATAGGTTTTGAGCAGCGGGTTAACCGATTCGTCTTTAAAGAGACGCCAGTTCATCACAGCAGCAATTAGGGCGCGGGCCGTGTCGTCAGTGCAGTAGCCGTGGCTGCGGTCAGGCACGCTATAGATGGCATGCTGGTAGATACTCGTGTCGTCGGTTAGCGAGCGCAGGTGCGACAGGTTAACCTCGGGCAGAATCGAACGTTCGGTAACATCGGCGCCCTGCCTGCTTTGCGAAAACATTTCGCTGTAGCCGAAACGGGCCTGCTCAAATGCTGCAGCGTAGCTGCGGGCAACCTCTTTCCAGACCATCTGGCGGCCGTACTGGTATGAGCTTTTACGCATCCGGTTGCGCAGTCCCTCGTCGCTGAGCAGTTCAGTAACTGCATCGCCAATTGCTTCGCCATCACGGAAAGGCACCAGTCTGCCGCGTTCTTCGGCAAGCAGTTCTTCGGCATAGATATAGGGGGTAGAGACAATTGCCTTGCCACAGGCCAGGGCGTAGGCCAGGGTGCCGGAAGTGATCTGTTCGCGGCTCAGGTACGGGGTAATGTAAACATCGGTCGCAACCAGGAATTGCACCAGGCGTTCCAGCGAGACGTATTGATTGTAGAAGGAAACGTTATGATCAAGGCCGCGGTCGTGGACCATTTTTTCAAGCGAATGGCGATACTCTTCACCATGGCGCCGCTTCACTTCGGGGTGGGTGGCACCGAGGATGATATATAGGGCATCGGGATGGACATCGACCACTTTTTCCATCGCCTCAATGGCGTATTCAAGACCCTTGCTCGGGCTAAGCAGGCCAAAGGTTAGCAACACCTTTCTGCCTTCTGCCTGGAACTGGTCTTTGTAGTATGATGAGTCAAGAAAGGGAACATCGGGCGCGCCATGCGGAATGAGCAGGATTTTTTCCTTCGGAATGCGGTAAACACGGGTTAGAATATCGACCGCGGCCTGGGCCATGACCACAACTGAAACCGACTGTTCGCAGATGCGAATCAGGGTCTGCCGCTGGCCGGCGGAAGGTTCCTCGAGCACGGTATGCAGGGTTGTGATTGCCGGCTTTTTTAGACTGCCGAGCAGAGAGTTGATGTAGTTTCCGTCTTCACCGCCAAAAATGCCGTATTCATGCTGAATTGAGATAGCATCAACCGGTGAGTGGTTGATAAAATCGGCAGCACGCTGGTAATCGCTGCGAAATTGATCGCGAATGTGAAAGGTCACTTCGGGCCCATAGTTGTAGCTGCTGCTCACATTGTTGATATTATTATTGAGGGCAACGACTTCAAAATTGCTCTGTTCGCGATCACCTTCCCGGGAACC
>CAYWDA010000092.1:0-8115 GCA_964456945.1 uncultured Syntrophomonadaceae bacterium | reverse complement strand
GCCTCAACCACCCAGTTGAAGCTGCCCTCTTTGCTCGCTTCATAAGCGGCCGGAGCTGCTTCTGCCATTATTTTCTGCACGATCTTCCGCACTTCCTCTTCATCTTCCCGGTACCTGGCGCTGCGTGCCTCAACTAGGGCCCGGTGAATTTTCCTGAGGAGGGCTTCTTTATCGCCTGAACGGAATGGCTGTTTAGGTTGATCGCTGTCCATAATCTGTTCACGCTCCCTGCTATGGAGTATCAGTAAAATATTAGCAATTCTCACTTTATTATAACGTTTAACACTGAGTCGGGCAATTACAAGGTAGGCGGCTGTAACCGCTGTTTCCGCAGGTATAAAAATAATGGTAGAATGGATTTAGCTGAATACCGTAGATATGGACCTTCCAAGGAGAGTGAAATACCGTCGGCAGAAGACAAAGTGGTGGCGATGATCTCGATCATGACCTAATTGAAGAGATAAACCGTAAGTATGAAGACAGCGATCGCCCCGAAGACCAACCTGGTTTATCAAAGGCAAAAAGGTATGCCCAGGCTGCCGTTGCCCTTATATTAGCGCTCATATTTTTCTTTACACTAACCGGTCGCTGGCTCTCTGTTTTTTCAGGACCTGCCTTTGTTTTTCTTAAGGAATCGTGGTCTCTCTCTGATGATCCGCTTGTCAGGGAAATGCGCCAGGCTGTTGTTCAAGTCTACGCGGAAACAGTTCCGGGTTCAGCGCAGGGGCAGTTGCGCGGCAGTGGTTTTAATATCAGTGCAGAAGGCTTGATTGTTACCAACCGCCACCTGGTTGATAATGCCACATCAATTAGGATTTCTTTCCCGGGGCATGGCACGTTTAAAGCTACAGGATGGGCAATCTCACCCTATGCTGATCTGGCCATAATTAGTTTGCAGGCTGCTGATCTGCCGGTTGTGACCATTTCCACGCTGCCAGCCAGTCCGGGAGACGAACTGCTTGTAATCGGGAACCCACTGCAATTTGCCCGCATCGCCAATAAAGGCTTCCTGGTAGGTTATCGTGAAAACAGCGGGCGTGAAGCCCCCTTCCTGATCGTGGAAGCTTTGATCTATCCCGGCAGCAGCGGCAGTCCGCTTTTTAATGATCAAGGCGAAGTAGTCGGAGTGGTATTCGCCACCCTGCGCAGCAGTGATCCTGCTGATGTAAGAGGCCTGGCAGTTAATGCTGCTGAATTAAGGCTTTTTCTGAGGGAGCATGGTTTTGAAGTAGGGCAGTAGATCGAGAATGCACCTGAGGGTTTTTAGTTTAGCTTCAAATCACTGAGGCAGGTTGAGAGGCGGCTGGGGTCCATTTTAGTGTGGCCAAGACCGAGTGCTTTGCCGATAAGCAGGCTGTTTTCATTGCTCCCTTTGCTGTCTCCGTTCCCATTGCCATTTCCGTTCCCGTTGCCATTACCCTTAGCGGTAACCTGGAACTTACCATTCTTCCCGTTGCCATTCTCACTGATTGCCGAATAGATGGCGGATTGATCTTTTTTGACTGAAAGGTCATTGAGTATAGTCCGGTAACTTTTAACCAGGGTGTTTTCGCAGGCATTAAAACAGAAACTGGTGTCGGTTGCCCCACTGCCTTCCGGGGTATCACTTCCATAGATGCGCATGGTGTTCCGGCCGGCCTCTTTGGCTGCAAAAAGGGCTTTATCGGCCTGCTGGATCAGCTCTTTGATGCTTTGACCCTGGCTCGGATAGGAAGAAAGACCAACCGAAAGAGTCAGGCCGGCATCGGCGGCGCTGCGGCCAGTCATCTCCGCCAGTGTATATGTAGCATAATTTTCAACAAGACGCCTGGTAAAGACAGCGGCGTCGGCAGTGCCAGTTTCCGGCAGTATAATCACAAACTCATCCCCGCCGTAACGACAAACAATATCGTGAATGCGGGTCTCTCTGTTGAGGAAGCTTGCCGTTTTCTTCAGGGCGATGTCGCCCATGATATGGCCATTTATGTCGTTATAGCTTTTAAAATAATCAACATCAACAAAAACCAGCGTCAGCGCTGATTTGCTGCGCATGGCGCGGGCCATTTCTTCGGCGAAACGCTGCTGAAAATAACGGTGGTTATATACTTCAGTTAAACAGTCGATTGCCGAGAGCCATTCAAGGTTTTGGCGGTCGGCTCTGTCGTTACGTGTTAAGTAGGCAATGATTGCTGAACCTGCAGTCGAGTAGGTTAGAAGGGCAATAATCAGGGGAATATGGGCTGTTGCGCCGGGTACGGCGCCGCTGTAAACGGCTGCGGCTGCAGAAAGATTAATGGTAATGGCGATTAAAAGACCGGTAAGGCCCAAAAAATAGGCGGTAAATATTGAGATAAAAGAAACGGCAGGAATCAGATAAATCTGGGTAAAATCGGGCAGACCGGGCATTGCGGGCAGAAAAATAAGCAAGCCCAGGGGCAGCAGGCCGGATAAGCAATACCAGCCTCGTTTATCGCTATCTAAAAATGTAAGTAATGCAAAGCGCTTCACTGGTTTGCTTAACTTTAACATCCGAAGTCCCCCCTGTCAGACCTGTATTCCTATGAAACATCTGCCCCGGCAGACGCTTCTCTTGTTTATGTTATCGCCGTTTTTTGCCTAAAATTAAGGGATTAAGGCAAATAAAAAGCCCAGGGGCAGCAGGCCGAACCCGGGCTTTGATGATGAAAATCGAAAAATCTTAGTCGAGCATCTTGTAGCCGTTTTCTTCCAGTTTAGCACGCACAGCGTCTCCACTGTCTGTTTTAAGGCGTAAAACCAGGTAGGGCACCGCCTTCGCTCACCCTGATTACTGCCACGCTGATTATATTGACTGCCATTGCACTGATCAGGTCGGCAATTTTACCAAGTTCACCGATATCATCTTCCCCCGCAACAGCGATCCGGGAGCCGGCATAATTAAAGCCGAAGATATCAATAAATACTTTAAATAGATCGCTCTCAGTGATCAAACCGGTCAGTTTTCCCTGCTGCTGAACAAGCAGGGTGCCGATTTTGTTTTCACGCATCACTACAGCCGCTTCTTCGATCACCATATCCGGGCTAATCGTGATTGGGTCTTTGGTCATCACGTCTTTAATCTTAATTTTTGGATACAGGTAATTAATCTCATGAATCGAGAGGCTGGTAGCCGGTGACGGAGAAGCCTTGAGTAAATCAAGGTTAGTTACCAGGCCAACAATTTTCCCCTGAAAAACTACCGGCAGGCGCCTGATTGAATGGGACTCAAGCAGTTGAAGAGCGTCGCCAACTGAATCCTCGGGGCCTATTGTAATCGGGTTGACTGACATATAGTCACGAACGAACATTGATAATACCTCCCTCTTAATAGTCATGATCATTCTTCTTAGTGGATGCTCTATGTCGTTAATCAATCATCTAAAGCATATTTTTAAATTTCCACTTTTCCGGGGTAAATCCTGCAAATTTATGGCTATTTCTTAAATATTTAAGCAGTAAGCTATGAGGATCATTTCTGACTAAAATCCGGTTGTAACTGGCGGCAACGGGCTGAGCAGACAGGCAGGACTTGGAGTTGTAATGTCGAATAATTGAAACAAAGCAATAGGTCTTTTCATTCTGGCAATCTGGAAGGAGAGCGAACCATGGGAACAGAGACCTATATAGGTAGATCCTTACCGCGTAAAGATGGCGAAGATAAGGTGCGGGGCAAACTGCGCTACCTTGGTGACAGGTTTGCGCCAGAGATGCTGCACGCGGCAGTAAAGACCAGTCCGCATGCGCACGCCTTATTAAGCAAAATAGATATCGATGCTGCGCTGCAGGCACCCGGTGTGCGGGCAGTGCTTACCGGTGCTGATATCCCCGGAAATATTGGTATCTATCTTGGTGATAAGCCGCCGCTTGCCTACAAGAAGGTTCGCCATTACGGAGAACCGGTTGCTGCGGTTGTCGCAGACAGCGAGGCGGAAGCGCGGGCAGCCCTGCCACTGATTAAAGTCGACTACGAACAGCTTGAAGTAGTCCGCTCACCCTCGGAAGCCCTGTCTAAAGGCGCGCCACTGCTCCATGAAAAGATGGCCGACTACAGTCATATACCGCCAATCATTCCCGAACCAGGCAGCAACGTAGCCAACCGCACCAAGATCCGCAAAGGTGACATTGAATCCGGTTTCAAGGCCAGCGATGCTATTATCGAAGAATCATTTAGCTTTCCGCCCGGCGATCATGTAGCGATGGAGACAAGGGCCTCAACAGCGGAAATTTTGGAAGATGGTCAGGTTATTATTCATTCTACCACCCAGGCCCCTTTTGTCGTACGCAGCCTGCTCGGGGCTGCCTTCAACCTGCCGACCGGTAAAATTACGGTCATTACTTTTCCCTTAGGCGGCGGTTTTGGCGGCAAGGCCGGCATCCAGCTTGAAGGGCTCGCCTACCTGCTTTCGAAAGCCGTCGGCGGCCGCCTGGTCAGGTTGGTCAATAGCCGCGAAAACGATCTGATTTCTTCCCCCGGGCGCCCCGGACTTGAAGCAAAAGTTAAATTGGGCTGCACAAAAGATGGCAAACTGCAGGCAGCCCAAATTCATTTTTACTTTGACAGCGGCGCCTATGCCGATTATGCCGTAAATATAAGCCGTGCTGCCGCTATTGCCTGCACCGGCCCCTACGCTCTGCCCAACGTCTGGTGTGATTCGCTCTGTGTTTACACCAACCATCCATTTGCCACCGCATATCGCGGTTTTGGCCATATTGAACTTGCTTTTGCCATGGAGCGCGCAATCGACCTGCTGGCAGAAAAAGTGGGAATTGATCCGCTGGAATTGCGCATGATCAACGCCATAAAAGAGGGTGACACCACCCCCACCCAGAACCGCATGGATGCCAATACCGGCAATTTGCCGCTTTGCCTCGAAAAAGTATCAGCCATGCTTGAGTGGGAAAAAGGCGCTCGCGAAGAGCTGCCCGGCGGCAGAGTGCGCGGCAGAGGTATCAGCTGTTTCTGGAAAGCGCCGGCCATGCCGACCAACGCGGATGGTGGGGCGATTATTACCTTTAATGAAGATGGTACCGTCAACCTGCACTGCGGTGTTATTGAACTGGGGCAGGGAATCAAGACCGCCCTGGCCCAAATTCTGGCCGAAAAGCTTGGCCTGCACCCGGATCAGATTCATATTGTCAGTGAAGTTAACACCCGTACTGCCCCTCACGACTGGGCCACGGCAGCCAGCCGCAGTCTTTTTATGATTGGCCGGGCTTTGATCGAGGCAGCGGATGACGCGATCAGGCAGCTCTGCCGCACAGCATCAATCGTGCTGCGCTGTCCGCCCGAAGATCTAATAGTATCCGGAGGCAGGGTCTTCCTGGTCGATGAACCGGAAAATGGCCTGCCCCTGGCCGATGTAGCCCTCGGCTATATGTTCCCGGAAGGTAACGCTATTCAGGGTCAGGTAATTGGCGTCGGGCGTTACATAGCGAGACGGTTGACCGGTATCGACCCGGAAAGCGGAGAAGGGCGGCCTGCTCTCGAGTGGACTATGGGAGCGCAGGGTGTGGAAGTGGAATTAAATCCAGCAGATGGAACTTACCGCGTGCTGAAAGCAGTCTGCGCCATGGATGTGGGCAGGGTCATTAACCCTTTTATTGCCCATGGTCAGGTAGTCGGCGGCATGTCGATGGGCTTAGGCTTCGCCGGCTGGGAGAGTTTTAACCTTAGCCAGGCCGGACGCATGGTTAATGACAGCCTGCGCAGTTACAAGATATTACGTTACGGTGAAGAACCTGAATACAAGGTAGAATTTGTTGAAACACCCCAGCGCGACGGACCCTATGGTGCTCGGGGCCTCGGTGAACAGGGTGTACTCGGTATGCCCGGGGCACTGGCCGGCGCTCTCTCCAGGGCGTTAGGACGGCCCCTGAAGCGGCTTCCGCTGACACCCCAGAACATCTGGGAAGCAGGAAGGGAGGAGCAAAAATGATTCCCTTTGACTTCGAATATTACCTGCCCGGTAATGCCGCGGAAGCGGTAACTCTTTACAGTGAGCTGGCTGAGTCTGGCCGGAAACCTCTTTATTATGCTGGCGGCACCGAAGTTATAACTTTTTGCCGGCGGCAGGTCATTGCTCCCGCTGCCCTGATTGACCTGAAAGCGATCAGTGAAATGCAGCAGCTTACCATAAATGGTGATAAATTAATCTTCGGGGCGAATTTGAACTTAAGCCTTCTATCAGAGCAGACCCACTACCCCCTGCTCGCCCGGGTTGCAGCCAGTGTTGCCGACCGCACCATCAGGAACAGGCTGACCCTCGGTGGCAATATTTGCGGGCAACTGCCCTACCGGGAAGCGGTCATGCCCTTTTTACTGGCCGAAGCCGATCTCTTAATAGCCGGACCGGCCGGCGAGCGTAGCGTTCCCCTGCAACAGCTCTTTGATAGAAAACTGCGTCTGGAAAAAGGGGAGATTCTGCTGCAGCTGATCATTCCCCGGGAAATAACTGGTTTATCGAGCTTTAGTAAAAGGCGCGAAAAGCATGGCCCTGTCGATTATCCGCTCTGCCACCTTGCTGCTCTCAAAAATGAAAAGGGGCTATCCGTGGCGGTCAGCGGCCTCTGCGCTTTTCCGTTCCGCAGTCTGGATCTGGAAAAGCTGCTTAACGACAGCTCACTGACCATTAAGCAGAGGGCTGCTGAAGCGCCTACCCTGCTGCCAGCGGCGATCCGTAAAGACGAATTAGGTTCGGCCGAATACCGTCAGGCGCTTTGGCAGCAAGACCTGGTTTCCATGCTCGAAGAGATGGGGGGAGCGGGATGATGAAAAAATACCTGGATCTAACCACCATTGAATTGACTGTAAATGCTGAAAAAAAGCGGGTTGCTGTGCGCCCAGCCGATACCCTGCTCAGGGTGCTGCGCGAAAAGATGGGCCTCAGCGGGGCCAAGCCGGGCTGTGAAAACGGTGACTGTGGAGCCTGCACCGTCTTGCTCGATGGCTTACCGGTTAAGTCTTGCCTGGTGTTAGCCGTTGAAGCAGCAGAGAGATCTGTAACCACGGTGGAAGGTTTGAAAAATACGGCAATTCAACAGGCCTTTCTTGAAGAGGGCGGTTTTCAGTGCGGTTACTGTACATCCGGCTTTCTGATTAATGCTTACGCCCTGCTTGAAAAGCACCCACAGCACAATGAAGAAACCGACCGTGAGTGGCTCGAAAGCAACCTCTGCCGTTGTACCGGTTACGAAGGCATTAACAGGGCCATTACAAAAGCACGAGAGATAAAAAAGAAAGGGGTTGTTGGTAATAGCTGATCGCAGCAAACTCGAAGCACTATTTGCCCGCTTTAATTATACTGACTACCGCTGGATTAAGGCTTCGCAGATCGAAGTAGCCCACTGGGTTCGTTTTAAATGCACCTTTGGCTGTACCAGTTATGGCAAAAAAGCAACCTGCCCCCCACAGGTGCCGTCGGTTGAAGAGTGCCGCGCCTTCTTTTCCGAGTACACTGATGCCGTGATCTTTCACTTCGCAAAAACAGTGGACCGTCCGGAAGAGAGAGGCCCCTGGAGCGAAGAACTGAGCAGAGAGCTTGTTAAGCTCGAACGTGAAACCTTCTGGCTCGGTTACCACAAGGCGTTTATGCTCTTCATGGATGAATGCCGCCTCTGCGCTAAGTGCAGCGGTGAACGGGCTACCTGTAGTAATAAAAACGATGCCCGACCGGGCCCTGAATCACTTGCAGTTGATGTTTTTTCAACAGTGCGTTCGGCAGGTTACCCGATCGAAGTGCTGACCAACTATGAACAGGAAATGAATCGCTACTCTTTCCTGCTGGTTGAGTAAACCGGCACCATGCTAAACGAGCAAAGCCCGTCATCCTTTGCGGAAGGCGGGCTTAAACGAAAGAGATTGGTTTGCTTAGCTTTTTGCAGGTTTTTAAATTACTCTGCTGCCGGTGTGAAGGTTCTTGCTGCCAGTTCCCGGTCGAGCATCAGAATGCCATGACCCTGCTCTCCAACCCGCTTGACCAGGCTGAGCAGTCTGCTCATTGAAGCTTCTTCTTCCACTTGTTCGTCAATGAACCACTGTAGAAAGCCGATACTCGGATAGTGCTTCTCTTCCTGGGCAATAGACATCAGATCATTAATCAGGCTGCTGACCAGTTGTTC
>CAYWDA010000091.1:0-8200 GCA_964456945.1 uncultured Syntrophomonadaceae bacterium | reverse complement strand
CACAGTCGAGGTAACCAACGCCGCATTCCAGGCAGGTGTCAAAAATATTTTCATTGAAGGATGGTTCTACTGCATTCATTACCTGGGTAATATTATGTTTGGCGATTAATTCTTTAATTGCCGCTGCATCTCGGGCATCGATCTTTTCAGGAATATAACGGGGATCACTGCATCTTGCGGCTACTTCTTCAGCCCGGGAAAGGTTGTAGTCTGCAAGAACTACTTTTTCAGCCCATTCGCCTTCTTTGCCGGCCCTTTTGATGATCATGGCGGTAGCCTGTCCTACCCCGCCCGAACCGATTATTAAAAGCTTCAAGAATATCTCTTCCCTCCGTAAATATTTTATTATCAAGCAGGCGGCTTCAGCTTTTTTCTGAAAACCGCCTGCCACTAAAGCAATGCTGAATTATGCTGACTTGGACCAGAAGAATTTCGGCATTTCAGTCATATCTTCGCCATCCTGAGTACGCATCGGCTTTGGCGGGTATTTTTTCTGGGTTGCCAGGGAGACGATGACCAGGGTCAGGAAGCTAATTGCCGCAGCCGGAACCATGGCAATAAAAATGGCATCTTCTTCGAAATAGTCCGTTGCCGGCATGGCCCAGAACAGGAAAAGAATAATCCAGGAGACCAGGCCAGCGAAGAAAGAACTGACTGCTCCGGCCGTATTCGCCTTTTTCCAGAACATGCCTATAATATAAGCCCCGGAGATTGTCGCTAACTGGATACCCCCGGATAGAACAATCAACTTGTAGACCGTTTCAAAGTAGAGAGCAATCGACATCGCCAGCAGGGCGGTGATCGGGATAAAAATCCGCACTACTTTCAGCACCTGCACGTTGGTGCAGTCTGGCTTGATGTTACGGTAGATATTATGGCCGATCAGGGTTGAGACAATCAGTACGTTGTCGCCCGAGGTACTGACAATCGCTGCCGCCAGGGAAACGATGAAAAGAATGCTGGCCCATGGTGGCAGGAAGTTGTAGGCTGCCCAGGGCAGAACATTTTCGGCCTGCCCGGCCATATCCGCGACTCCATCCATGTAGCCGGATGTAAATACGGCAATACCGATTAAAACCGGCATCATGCCGATGGTCAGGTAAAGCACGCCGCTAACTAAGAATCCGGCAACAGCTGTTTTTTCATCTTTGGCCGCCAGGGCGCGCTGCATTAGCACCTGGCTGGGCACATCGCCCAATGAAAGGGTAGCCCAGGCCGAAATGTAGAGCAATACAGCTAACAGGCCGACGTAACCAAGGTAGCCGCCATCGGCTTCACTTTCGATCTTCATTGACCAGGTTGGCAGTTCAGCCCAGTTAACTCCATTCTCAATTAAGCCACCAAATCCGCCGACCTCACCGAGAGCGGCCGGTAAGAGAATGACCAGACCGACAATAATCAAGATAAAACCGATCATGTCAATGCGGGAAAGAGCCCATAGACCACCGAAGGCGGTAACAACAATGATTGCCACGGTGGCTATAACAACCGCTGTAGCCATGCTGAAACCTGTGGTCAGGTAAACAATAATTCCCAGTGCAACCAACTGACCGCCTAACCAGGCGATAGCAGAAAGAATCTGAATTATTGTGTAGAGCATACCGCTCAGGTAACCATAACGATGGTTAAAGAAATCAGTGACTGTTGTATATTTTGCCTTGCGCATACGGAAAGCAAAAAATACACCGATGATCACCATACAGAGCGCAGGCGCCCAGGGGTCAAATATAATCCCCTGCATGCCGTAAAGCAGAGCATAACCTGCAGCGCCCATCATTGCCCCGGCACAGATCCAGGTGGCAATAATTGAAGGAACCATAAAAATAAAAGTCATCTGGCGACCGGCCACACAGAGATCGTCAGCTTCATGAACTCTGCGGCTGTAAAAAACGCCCAGGCCGATAATTACGACCATATAAATACCTAAGAAAAGTAGAATCCAGTTTGCGGTTGAAAATACTTCTAGAATGCTGCCTTCCATTTATCAAACTCCCTTTCTAAAATAGATTGGTCTTTCTCTATCCCCCGGCTACCCGGGGGTAGAATACGACTACTTCACCTCCTGTCACTTTAGTCTGTAATTCTGTCTTTAAATCGTTCACAGTAACGAACGAAACAGAGGAGGCGGGCATCTTCAACTGATCTGCAATATCGAGCAGGCTCAGCTGCCTGGTCGGCAACTGATAAGTGAAATTCTCTTCACCTGGTCCATATTTTTTTAGCGGTCCTTTAAGCTGCAAAATAATTTCCACCGAGCCCACCTCCTGTCATTCTGGTTTATAAATTTAAGGCTTTTTTCTTCTCCGCGGTTAGCTTGCCATTTTCATCCCAACCGCGCAGTTTATAATACTCGCTTAGCATTTTTTCGTATTCTTCGCGTGGCAGAAGTTTGCCTGCGGTAAAGCCGGTAGTCAGTTTCTCACTGAAGATACGTTCAGGCAGTGAATCATCTTTGCGATCAAAACCTTCGCGTTCATTAAAAAGGCGCGCCAGGTTGTAAATACGTTCTCCGGTGGTGGTTAACTCGGCAGCGGTAATCTCCCTTTCTAAAAGCAGGCTTAATATTTCAGCCATCCGATCGGTGCTCAGCGCCCAGAAATCGCAAAAGATTGCTGAAAACTTGACGGCATTATCATCCTGCATGCCGATAACCAATGCTGCTTTGCCTTCGCTTGTAAAGGGGTCAATATCGCCAAATGCTTCAACAGCAGCCGGCCAGGCTCGCATGTGGCAGGCTCCGCGGTCTGCTGTGCCGTAAGCCAAACCCATTGACCAGGAACCGCGTGCTTCATAACCTGGTATTTCAAGGCCTTTTACCTGCATGGCAAAATCCATGCCGCCGTATTTTTCGGCCATGGCCCTCACTCCGCTGGCCAGGTCGGCGCCGACACCCTGCTTGTTGGCAATCAAGCCGGGCATAGTTAGGTAATGATCTACCTCTCCGAAGCGAATACCAAAATCGTGAATACCCTTTTCGGTCATTTCCATGGCAAAGGCCACAGCATTACCGGCCGAGATTGTGTCTAAGCAGTAGTCGTCACAGAGGCGATTAAATTCTATAACTGCTTCCATGTTGCCGATACCGCAATTTGAACCGCAGAGAGCCAGTGTTTCATATTCAGGCCCTTCAACCTTCGTTTTCCCTTTTTCAACGTAGTTGCTGCAGGCAAGAGGGCAGGCGAAACAGGCTTTTTTCGCCTTTAAAACGCTCTTAACGGCATCGGAATTTAATGATTCATACTGGTCAAACGTGCCTTCCTGGAAGTTACGGGTTGGTAAAATACCTGTTGACTGGCACAGCTCGACGATCATGGGTGTTCCATCGCTGTAGGCCCACATATTATCGTCAGTCATGGTATCTTCGCGCTTAATTTTATTCATGGCTGCTGTAAACTTGCGGATGTCAGGCACTTTCAGGCCAATACTTCCTTTGACAGAAATGGCTTTCAGGTTTTTACTGCCCATTACTGCACCAATTCCACCACGGCCTGCCTGGCGGTAAAGTTCCGAACTGATGCAAGCCATCGGCACAAGGTTTTCTCCGGCCTGGCCGATTGCCAGGGTAATAACGTCATCAAGAGTATCGGCAAGCAGGTGCTCAGTTTCGTGAGCGCCTTTGCCCCATAGATCTGCAGCGCTGCGCAGTTCTACTTTCTGGTCTTCGATATAGAGGTAGACCGGTTTTTCCGCTTTACCCTCAATGATTACTGCATCATAGCCGGCATATTTCAGTTCGGCCGCAAAATGACCGCCAATTGAGCAATCAAGAATGGTGCCGGTGGCCGGTGACTTGGCCGCAATGGCCAGCTTGCCGCTGTTGGGAACTATAGTTCCGGTCATCGGGCCGTTCATCAATATCAGCTTATTATCGGCAGATAGCGGATCCACACCCGGCTTGAGCTCCTCATAAAGGTACTTTATGCTCAAACCTTTTCCCCCGATATAATCGCGGGCCCACTCTTTATTTAATGGTTCAACCGCGCTTTTTCCGGTTGAAAGGTTTACTCTTAATACTTTTCCGGTGTAGGACATTATTTCTTCACCTCCTCAAAGGTCAAAGCTGCAGTCGGGCACCAATTGACGCAGCTTTGGCACTGAACACAGACACCAATACCTTTTTCTTTCTTTACGATTACTGCGTTGGGGCAAACATCGACACAAATGCCGCAATCGGTGCAGAGATCTTCATCGAAAGATAAACGGCCATTTTTTTCGATGATCGCATCAACCGGGCAGTCTTCGACACAGGTCAGGCAAAGATCACAGGTCTGACCTTTAACCACCAATCCCCCGCGGTCGTAGCGTGAAGTAATTTTCAGGCGTGCCAACCTGGGGTTAAACTCACCTTCGTTCTGGGCGCTGCAAGCCAGGTGACAGAGCTTACAACCAATGCACTTTTCAGCATGAAATAGTAATGCTTTCAAACAAAATCCACCCCTTTCAATTAAGCTTCTACTATATATTTTACCACTTTCTCCATAACTTCCACGACCCGATCAAGCTCATCAATGCCAATGATCAAAGCCGGCTCTATGCGTATTGTTGACCTGTTGTTGAGGGTGCTGGCAACAAGTATGCCATTTTCAAAGAGCATTTTTGCTACCAGGGAACCCGTATGGTCATCTAAAAACTCAAGACCGATTAGCAGTCCTTTTCCTCTAGCTTCTTTTAAAATAGGGTACTTCCTGGCGATTCGCTGTAATTTTGGCAGTATATAGCTGCCTTTTTCTGCAGCTTGTTCTATCAAACCTTCGTCAAGAATAACTTCAATACCTGCTATAGCAGCGGCGCAGGCCAGCGGATTTCCACCAAAAGTAGTTGAATGAATAAAGGGATTCGGAATCATTTTTTGCCATATTTCTGCGGTTGAGACAAAAGCGCCGATCGGCATTACACCCCCGCCAAAAGATTTACCGAGACAGAGGATGTCCGGAATTACTGCGTAGTGTTCACAGGCAAAAAGTTTTCCGGTTCGCCCCATTCCGGTTTGCACCTCATCGAGAATCAAGAGGGCCCCAAACTGATCGCAGATCTCACGGACCTGGGCTAAATAATCTTCCGGTGGAACAATTACCCCACCTTCACCCTGAATCGGTTCCAGAATAACAGCAGCTATCTCCTGCCCGACAGCATGTGAACTGGCAATGGTCTTATGCAGCATATCGGTATCACCGAAAGGAACATGATTAACATAAGGCAACAGTGGAAGATAAGGTTTGCGAAAAGCCGATTTTGCTGTCGCGCTTAATGAGCCCAATGTTTTGCCGTGATAGCCATCTACTGCAGCAATAAAGCCTGGCCTTCCGGTGTGCAGGCGAGCCAGCTTAAGCGCACCCTCAATTGACTCAGTACCGCTGTTTGTAAAGAATGAGTATTGAAGGTTGCCCGGGGTGATCATCGCTACTAATTTAGAAAGCATAGCCCTTAAAGGGTCGAGCAGCTCTTGGCTGTGCAGAGCCTGTCTGTCAAGCTGATGGCGAACCGCTTCGACAACCCTGGGGTGTCGATGTCCCAGGTTGTAGACTCCATAACCACCTAAGCAGTCAATATAGTTTCGTCCTCTCAGGTCGGTAAACCCGGTGCCGCTATCCTTCCACTCCACAGCCGTATAGTCTTTGGATACCGATTTGCGGTAATCCAGGAAACCGGGGTTGCAGCAATCTCTGAAGCCGGTAACCGTCTCGGTTGTGACCCAGTCTATATCTTCATCGGTCAACTCTTTTTTTGCGATGAAAGAGAGAGCTTTACCTGAATAGTCGAGTATTTTAGCAATATCAAAGTCCAATAATTTAGTCTCCTTACCGGAACAGGTTGAACAAGTATAGACTATGATCATTACACAATCAGATCCATTATTAATCTTGCAAATGTAATGCCAAAATATCTTTTGCCACTGAATATTAATCATCTTAGTAACGCCAGTGAATAGAAATTGGTTTATTAGTTAAGCTTTAGCGGTTAATATGATTAATAAAAAAAATATACCCAGGCTGTTTTAGCCTCACTGCCGCAAGCTGGAAAAGCTCTTGTCTCGATATTGAGAATAATTTTTTAGCAGAGCCACTTTTTGCAGGTTATCAATGGCAGGTGAAGAATAAATCATAAATAATAATCTATTAAAGCAGCTAAGTGGAGAGATGCACGATGACCGGTCTCATGTTAATTCAAACGATGGTTCAGGATTTAGCCGATGCAATTGCGGCTGCCCTGACAACCGAGGTAGAGATAGTTGACGAGGAACTGACTGTAGTTGCCGGAAGCAGCTGCTACCGGCATAAAATTGGTTTAAAAGAAGAACTTGGAAAGCTGGACAGTGATTTTCTCTATGCGCGAACGTTACGTTCGGGCAAATCATTCGTGGTTAACGATCCGCTCGGTGATCCGGGTTATGATCCCTCTTCCCTGGAGGGAACCACTCCTGAATTGGCTGAGATATGCGCCCCCATTATTATGGATAACAACATTATTGGCGTAATTGGCCTGGTTGCGTTTTCAGCAGAGCAAAGGAAGGTTTTGCTTTCTAAAACTGATGCAATCTTAGACTTTCTCAAACACTTAAGCCGGTTTTTGGCAGCGAAAGTTTCTGAAAGTGAAGCAGTTGAACACCTGACCCGGTTATCTAAAGAGCTGACTACCATATTAGAGACTATCCACGAAGGAGCCCTGGCTATTGATGCAAAGGGTCTGGTCACTCACTGCAATACAACTGCAGAGAAACTGCTCAAACTTGACCGCGCTGAGATCATTGGTAAAAGCCTCAGTGATTTTTGGCGCAACACACCGGCGCTGGAAGTGCTGAAAAGTGGAACTGAATATATTGAAAAAGAAGAGATCTACCAGACAAAAAGTCGCCGCTCGATGCACTTTATAGTATCAGTGCGCCCCATACCGGGCAAAGATAAACCTGACGGGGCTGTGGTTTCTTTTCGCGATATTTCAGAAGCACGCAGATTGATCTATGATTTAAGTTCCACACCCATGGACTATACTTTTGATGACATCATTGGTGAAAGCAGGGTCATTTGCCAGGTAAAAGAGCAGGCTTACAGGGTAGCCGGTGGAAACTCCACCGTGCTGATTACCGGCGAAAGCGGTACCGGCAAAGAAATTTTTGCCCGTGCCATCCACAAGGCTAGCACCCGTGAAGTTGGGCCCTTTATTAGCATAAATTGTGGTGCAATTCCTGAAACACTGCTCGAGAGCGAGCTCTTTGGCTACGAAGGCGGAGCCTTTACCGGGGCTAGAAAAGAAGGTAAGCCTGGAAAATTTGAGCTGGCCAATGAGGGCACAATATTTCTCGATGAAATTGGTGAAATGCCTTTGCACCTGCAGGTGAAGCTCTTACATGTGCTGCAAAACCGTGAAGTTGAAAGGGTCGGCGGGTCGGAAAAGATTCCGGTTGATGTCAGAATTATTGCCGCATCCAATCGTGATCTGGAAAGCATGATGCATGAAGGTAATTTTCGTAAAGACCTTTATTTCCGGCTTAGTGTTATTCCCCTGCATATCCCCCCGCTGAAGGAAAGAAAAGAAGATATCCCGGCTTTGGTCGAGCGTTGCCTTGCTAAGTATGCGCCCATGCTGAATAAACCTCTTAGCTCTGTTGACACAAAGGCAATGGATTGTATGCTGCAATACCACTGGCCCGGTAATGTCCGCGAACTGGAAAATGCGGTTGAATACGCAGTTAATATGGCCAGCGGTGATAGTTTAAACCAGGCCAGTCTGCCACCCCGCATCCGAGAGTCACAGGAAAAAGAGGTTTTCAGATCCGACATACCGCTTAAAGATCAGGTAAAAGATTTTGAGCGCACTGTTTTTGAAGAGTATCTTGAGCATTATGGCAGCAGCTATGAGGGTAAAAATGATATTGCCGAAAAATTGGAAATCAGTCGTGCTACTCTCTACCGTAAGCTGTCTGAGCTTGGTCTTTCCGGCAGGTAACATCTTTGGTAGAGCAATTTCCCATATATTATAGTATTGCGATGTGATCTACTAATGAAGGAGGAGTTGTCTTGTCCCGGTTAGAATGGAATTGGTATATTGAATATTCTAGTGATTACCATGGCTATCTCTATGCAATTAAGAAAAACCTTTTTAGCGGAACTACCCCATTCCAGAGAGTTGACATAGTTGACACCTTTACTTACGGCCGCCTGCTCATTCTGGATGGCAAAACACAGTCTGCCGAATTCGATGA
>CAYWDA010000090.1:0-2036 GCA_964456945.1 uncultured Syntrophomonadaceae bacterium | reverse complement strand
CGCAACAGTTCCCTAATCTATTTTACCGCTGCAGAGCGGCCGGTTGGCTTGCAGATATTTGGCTCTGATCCGCAGATCATGGCTCGTGGCGCTGCTCTCGTTGAGAATCTCGGGCCTGATTTTATTGATCTTAACTTCGGATGTCCCACCCGCAAAGTAACCAAAAACGGTGATGGTGGCGCCCTGATGCGCGATCCGGAGCGCTGCAGCGCCATTTTCGAGGCTGTTGTCGGGGCCGTTTCCTGCCCGGTTACAGTAAAACTGCGTACCGGTTGGGATGCCGGGACTATAAATGTCACCGAGATTGCTGTCCGTGCGGAATCCGCCGGGATTAAAGCCGTTACTGTTCATGGACGCACAGTTGATCAGGGTTACAGCGGCCGGGCTGATTGGGAAATGATTAAAAAAGTAAAAGCGGCCCTGACTATTCCGGTGATCGGTAATGGCGATGTCGACTCTGCCCTGGCAGCCGAGGCCATGCTTGATTTCTGTCACTGTGACGGGGTAATGATCGGCCGGGCAGCGCGGGGTAACCCCTGGATCTTCAGAGAGGTAGCAGCGCGATTGCTGAAACAACCCCACCCTGAACCGCCGACCCTCGATGAAATTATTAATATGACTCTAAGGCACTTTGCATTACTCACGGAATTTAAGGGGGAAGCGGCGGCGGCCAGGGAAATGCGCCGCCACGCTTCTATGTATATCAGGGGAGTTCCCGGAGCAGCCGCCGCCAGGCAGAAGCTGCTGCGGGCCAGTGGATACAGTGAAACAGAGGCGATATTGCGTGAACTTGATTGCCGGCAGCAGGAATAATCACATTGCCATGAACTTGCTTTAGTGCTAAAATTATGGCGATCACAATTC
This sequence comes from uncultured Syntrophomonadaceae bacterium, assembly GCA_964456945.1. Lineage (GTDB taxonomy): Bacteria > Bacillota > Dethiobacteria > DTU022 > DTU022 > CAYWDA01. The sequence continues at coordinate 1,172 of CAYWDA010000090.1, read as the reverse complement.
TGTGCACACTGTGCTATCGTGCCGCAGAGGAACGGAGAACACTGTGCAGTCGCACCGGATCTTTAGAGTAGGCGATAAGTTGATCAGCCTGGATCAGGCCACCCGCCAGATTGAGCGGGCTCTTGAACTGCGCGAGCAAGGATACTCTCAGCTTGAGGCAGCCAAAAAGCTGCAGCTTGATCGCAGCTTTGTTTCCCGTTTAGAATCAATCGGAGAAATACGCAAAGGCAACCGGGTAGCAGTAATTGGCTTTCCTCTTTCCAATGCTGCTGATTTATCGGCAATCTGCCGTTCATCAGGTCTTGATTTTTACCTGTTGCTCAGCAACAGTGAGCGGTGGGATATGGCTCGCGAAAAGCAGGCGCTTGATTTTTTTAATAGTATGTTTGAACTTGTAGCCCGTTTACGCGAGTTTGACACTTTAATCATGATTACTTCAGAAAAATGGTATAGACTCGCGGAAGCCTTGCTTGATTTACAGATTATCGCTCTAGATCTAGGTCCGACCCCGATCGAAGAAGATTGCCGGTTTGATCCGCAGCTGTTTAAAGATACATTAAACCAGGTCCTGAACCCTTAGGGTAGCGAAGGGAGAGTTTTTGATTGAAACATGTTGTAGGAATTAGCCTCGGTTCTTCAATAAGAGATCACGTTGTAACAGTTGAGCTGCTGGGTGAACAGTACAAGATTGAGCGAATCGGCACCAACGGCGATATGAAAAAAATGGTCGACAAGATCAGCGAACTCGACGGTAAAGTTGATGCCTTTGGTCTTGGTGGTATCGATCTTTATGTCTATGCCGTAGATCGTCGCTACTCTTTCAGGGATGCCAGAAGAATTGTAAAGGCGGCAAAACAAACGCCGATTGTCGACGGCTCCGGTCTAAAAAATACCCTTGAACGGCGCGCTATTGAATACCTGGTTGAGCATACCGATCTATTTAACGAACCGCGTAAAGTGCTGCTGATGAGCGCGATGGATCGTCTGGGCATGGCCCAGGCCCTGGAAAAAGCCGGTTCAATTATGACTTATGGTGACTTGCCCTATATACTGGGCCTGCCCCTGCCCCTGAATTCCCTGAAGACACTTGCGCTTGTTGCCCGGGTATTAGCGCCGATTGTCTGCCAGCTCCCCTTCACCATGATTTACCCGACCGGTGACAAGCAAACGGT
>CAYWDA010000089.1:0-4368 GCA_964456945.1 uncultured Syntrophomonadaceae bacterium | reverse complement strand
AAGAGTGAACTGCATGATCTGGCCCTGCGCTGGGTAATGTGGCACAATGCCCGTTCCGGGCGCACAGCGCGGCAGTTTGTTGACGATTTGCAGGGAAAGCTCTCCATGGAAAAATAAAATGAATTGACGGACATTTGAGAATCGTGCTATTATTTTTCCATTAAAATAGAGAGTTCACCGCACAAGAACATACTTGAACAGAATTCTCGGAAAAGAGGTCGCTATGATTGATCAAATGGCCAATCTTAATTTATCACTACTGGTTGAGCTTTCCCGGGACGATACGCGAGCTCCGGAACAGTACGAAAATTTACGTCATTTTTTACGCAGGCGTGGTTGCACTTTTAGCGGTGAGCCGATGCCTACTTTGCTTAAACCAAACTTTATCTCACCAAAACAGAGCAGACTGCTGCAGTATAATGTAGAAAAAATCAGCAGTGCGCTTAATAAATTTATTACCCTCTATCTCGAAAATGATGATGTAAGGCGAATCATGAAGTTCAGCGCTATAGAGGATGAGCTGTTTCGCATTGAGCCGCACTACGATTTTGCGCTGGTTATCTCCCGCCTCGATGCTTTCATGAATGACTATGACGTTAAATTTCTCGAGTTTAATTGCGATTCTCCTGCCGGCACGGCTTTTTCAGATGTTCTCGAGGAGGGTTTCAAAGATATTCTGAAGAGCTATCCTTTTCTGATCCAATGGAAGATAGAGTACATTAATCGCCAGGATCGTTTCTTTCAGGCCCTGAAAAGCTGCTACCGTGGGTTCAGGCAAAACCACAGACATTTTCCAGAAAAACCAACTATAGCCATCGTTGACTGGGATGATCTGCCTACTGCCGGTGAATTTGAGTTGCTGAAAACATATTTTCAGTCGAAAGGGTTGAAAGCGCTGATTACCAGCCCTCAGCAGTTTAAGATTGAGGGAGACAGGATGCTGATTGATGGCGAACAGGTTCACCTGATCTACCGCAGGGTCATCACCAGGGAACTGATCGAGAGGTTGGATGAGGTCGGTGACTTTATCAGGGGCGTTAAGAGTGAAATGGCCTGCATGTGCAACCCCTTTAGATCTTTTATTGTCGGTAACAAAAAGATCCTTGATCTGTTAACAGATCCGCGGTTCCAAAATATTTATGATCAAGAGGAACTTGAGGTTATCCATAAAACAATACCCTGGACCAAAATATTAGCTGATCAGAAAGTTGTTTACAATGGCTATACCGTTGACCTGCATAGGTTTGTCACTGATAATAAAGATAAACTGGTGGTTAAGGCAGCTTCTTCTTATGGTGGCAAAGATGTCTTCCTCGGCCGGGAAACCGATCAGCAAACCTGGGATACTGTTGTTGAAAAGCATATCGGTTCGGAAGATTGGGTTGTGCAGGAGTATGTGAATATTCCCCAGGAAATCTTTCCCGAGATCAGGGATGAAGGAGTTCATTTGAAACTGAAAAAAGTTAATATCAACCCCTTTGCCTTCATCGGCAAATACGGCGGCACGATTTCCCGGGTGTCCGACAAATCTATTATCAATGTCAGCGCCGGTGGTGGAATTGTGCCGACTATGAGTGTGAACAGAAAAGAGGGTCTCTAGTTTTAGATGGCTGTAATGGAAACATACTCAATCGAAGAGATTAAAACAAACATGGCAGATGGCAGGTTTCCATTTAGTGGAGTAACAACTCTTGGTTCGGCGAAGTTTGTTTTCGATAAACCGTCTTCATTTGCGGGGGTGGCTCTGCACGCTGGCAGCGCTATTCGCCCCGATCTGCAGGCAAGGCTGGCAGTCAGCGAAGCCGATCGCTACCGGGAAGAAGATCCGGGCACAGATCAGTTGATCAGGGAACTGCCGATCCGGATTGTCGCTCTTGATTCGCGTTTTGAATATGATCTAAACCGGCCTGAAGATAAGGCTATTCCGCTAACGCCCGCAATGGCCTGGGGTCTGGACGTGTGGAAAGCTGAACTGAGTGTTAAAGAGAAGGAGGCTTCTCTGCAAAAGTACCACGAATTTCACCGGTTGATTGATCTGGTCAGCGATTACCTGGTCAGCCAGGGCGAGCAGGCCTTTATTTTTGATCTTCATTCATACTGCTACCAGCGGGATAAGCGTTTGCCCTGGTGGGAAGATCGGAAACCGGCGATTAACCTTGGCACAGGCGGCATTAATGAAGCGCGCTTTCGTGAGGCTATTGACGATTTGCTGGATAGTTTCAGTAGAATCTCTGCCGGGGGCAGACCGCTGAGTGTGGCTGAAAATGAAGTTTTTAAAGGCGGTTACCTGGCCAGAAAACTCTGTGCCCGCCATTATGACCACCTGGCGGTTTTTGCTATTGAGTTTAAGAAGATTTTCATGGACGAATGGTCAGGCGAATTCTACCCGGCAGTCTTTAACGAGCTGGTAGAACAATTCTCAAAGCTTCTAGCCGCATTTATGAAGCGGCATCAATAGCTTTTTTGGTTTCCAAAGGAAAGAATCCCCTCTTCAAGCCCCTACCCAATATCCATAAGGAAATTGATTTTGTTCATACCGGTTATTTCCATTTTGCAGGAGGTGTTATTTTTGTGGCGAAGATAACTTTATCTATATCGTCACCGAAAAAAAATAATGGCAAAGTTGGAGAATAGCTATGGCAAATAATCACAGTACAAACAAAGAACAAGAACGCGCTGAACTGCATCGCGCCATCTGGCAGATCGCCAACGACCTGCGCGGCAGCGTGGACGGATGGGATTTCAAGCAGTATGTTCTGGGGATGCTTTTTTACCGTTTCATCAGTGAAAACCTCACCATCTACATCAATGAAGATGAGCGGCGCAGCGGCCATAAAGATTTTGACTACGCCAAGCTTGCAGATGAGCAGGCCGAGTTTGGACGGGCCGATACGGTCAGGGAAAAGGGGTTTTATATCTTACCGAGCGCGCTCTTTGTCAATGTCCGCGCCAAAGCGCGCCATGATGCCAATCTCAACGAAACGCTGGCCGCAGTATTTCGCAACATTGAAAGCTCAGCCAAGGGTTCCGACAGTGAAGATGACCTTAAAGGCTTGTTTGATGATCTCGATGTAAATTCAGGAAAACTTGGGCCTACGGTAGAAAAACGCAACCAGAAGCTGGTGAAGCTTTTAGAAGCAATCGGCAACCTGAAGCTGGGTAATTATTACGATAACACCATTGATGCCTTCGGCGACGCCTATGAGTATCTAATGACCATGTATGCCGCCAATGCCGGCAAGTCTGGCGGTGAATTTTTTACCCCGCAGGAAGTCAGTGAGTTGCTAGCCGAGATTACCACAGTCGGTAAAAAAGAGGTGAACAAGGTCTATGACCCGGCCTGCGGTTCAGGCTCGCTGCTGCTCAAATTCGTCAAGGTTCTCGGCAAAGAAAATGTGCGGCAAGGGTTCTTTGGGCAAGAGATCAACCTCACTATCTATAACCTCTGCCGCATCAATATGTTTTTGCATGATATTAACTATAATCACTTTGATGTTGCCCACGGCGACACGTTGATCGACCCTAAGCACTGGAATGATGAGCCCTTTGATGCCATAGTTTCCAATCCCCCCTATTCCATCAGGTGGGAAGGTGACAGCAACCCGCTGCTGATCAACGACCCGCGCTTTTCACCGGCGGGAGTCCTTGCACCAAAAAGCAAGGCCGACCTGGCCTTCACCATGCACATGCTCTCCTGGCTCTCGACCAGTGGCACGGCAGCAATTGTTGAATTTCCCGGCGTGCTCTATCGCGGCGGCGCCGAGCAGAAGATCCGCAAATACCTGGTTGATAACAACTACCTCGACACCGTAATCCAGCTTCCGCCTGACCTTTTCTTCGGCACAACCATCGCCACCTGCATTATCGTGCTCAAAAAAAGCAAGAAGGACAACAAAACCCTCTTTATTGACGCCTCAGCCGAATTTGTGCGCGGCGGCAACAAAAACAAACTGAGCGACGAAAACCGCGCCAGGATCCTGAAAGCTTTTACCGAACGCTCAGACAGCGAGCATTTTGCCAGGCTGGTAGATAATAAAGCCATCGCAGAAAACGATTACAACATCGCGGTATCTAGCTTCGTAGCGCAAAAAGACACCCGCGAGGTAATTGATATTACAAAACTCAATGCCGAGATTGCCGGCATTGTCGCCCGTCAGAACGAACTGCGCAAGGCGATTGACGAAATCGTGGCGGATTTGGAGGGCACGAAATAATGAAGGATCCTGTGCAAAAAAAGATTATTGATACTGAAGCGTTAATGAGGTTTTTTGAAGAAACCACAGACGTGAGGTTTGTGGATGCTGAGACTGGCAAACCGGCGTTGGAGGTTTTGGCCATGAAAAAATCTGAAAAGAAGTCGGACTATGA
>CAYWDA010000088.1:0-2572 GCA_964456945.1 uncultured Syntrophomonadaceae bacterium | reverse complement strand
ATCCGGGGAAGCGGGCACTTTTGCTCCCGTAGCGAGAGCCCTGTTAAAAAATACATATTTTACTTACGAGGGAACCACTGAAGTATTAATTGATTACGGCAGAGCTATATGCGCCCCCATTATTCAACTGCTTAAGAGCTACAGTCTGAAAATGCCTGAAAAACAAGACAATTCTTTCCAGCCTGGTTTGTCTGCGTCTGCCAGTACCGAGGGAGAAGAAATTGTTGCCTTTATCTCGATCATGATCGACCTGCTCGGTTTTCACCGTTACTCTGAAGCCCTGCCGGTCCTGGCAAAAGTGCTCGAAAGCAGGGATGAAGAAATTACCGTTCATGTACTGAAAGCATTTCTGCGCATCGGGGCTGTGCCTGACGGCTTTGACCTGAAGCCTTACCTGACTCATAAGTATTGGGTTGTTAGAAGTTTTAGCGCCCAAGGCTGGAATCTGACAGGCGACGATAAAGCCGTGCCTCTGCTGAAGGATTTACTAAGCGACCGGCAATGGTGGGTTCGCTTTCACGCTGCTGAGGCGCTGCGCAGCAGCGGCGAAGCAGGCTTCAGGTTGCTGCAGCAACTGGCAAAGATGGATACCGAAGATAGCGCATCGGCAATAAGTCGTTACATTCTTGATATGAGCGAGGTAAGCTGATGGACACCTGGTCATTGATCTTGATTTTTTATAGTATCTTTGTGATTTTCTATTTTATAGGCATTAACGGCAGCTACCTGTTGCTGGTGCTGATCTCCTTCTTTACATTGCGCCGCCACGGAACAACTCAGAAATTGGTCGATCGGAACCAGCCTTTTCGATCCGAGTTTTACAAACCACTGTCAATCATCATTCCAGCCTACAATGAAGCGGCGACGATTGTGGAAACCATTCGCTCAACGCTCAGCCTGCGTTACCCGGAATTTGAAGTAATTGTGGTTAACGACGGGTCTACCGATGACACACTGGAGGTTTTAAAGGCAAGTTTTTCGCTGCGCTCCTCAGCCTGTGATTATGCTGTGGATATACCCTGCAGCCCACTTCATGCTATCTACGGTTCGCTGGATTACCCGAACCTAACCATTATCGATAAAGAGAACGGGGGCAAATCGGACGCTTTGAATGCCGGCATCAACTTAGCCCATTTTCCACTTTTCTGCAATATTGATTCTGACTCCATTGTTGATACATCAGCCCTGCTGCAGGTAACGGACTTTTTTGCCCGGGATCGCCGAGTTGTTGCTGCCGGCGGAACGATCAGGGCTGCCAACCATTGCCGTATTGAAGACGGCAGTGTAGTTGAAATTAACCTGTCACCTAATCTATGGGTCCGTTTTCAGATTGTTGAGTATTTAAGGGCCTTTCTTTTTGGGCGGGTCGGCTGGTCGGCTATCGGGGGCCTGCCCATTCTATCAGGCGCTTTCAGCGTGTTTCGCCGCAAGGCTGTGGTTCAGACCGGTGGCTACCGTCGTGATACGGTCGGCGAAGATATGGAGCTTATCTTGCGGCTACAGAGGACAATGCGTAAGATTAATCGTGATTACCGGGTAATCTTTATTCCCGACCCTGTTTGCTGGACCCAGGCCCCTGAGGATTACCGCAGCCTGCAGACCCAACGCCGGCGCTGGCAGCGCGGGTTAAGCGAGAGTTTGTTCGGTAACTTTGAAATGTTTCTTAACCCGCAGTATGGAACTCTTGGTATGATCAGTTTTCCCTTCTTTCTATTTTACGAATTCCTCGGACCGGTGATCGAATTTACCGGCTACATTGTTTTCGTCTATGCAATATTCAGCGGACTGCTGAACCCACCCTTCGCCCTGCTCTTTTTTTCCGCTGCTATTTTGCTGGGCATTCTGCTTTCAACTGCAGCACTACTGATGGAAGAAATCTTTTACCGCAATTACCCCCGACTGCGTGATGTTTTAATTCTGTTTCTTTTTGCCGTGCTGGAAAATCTATTCTACCGGCAACTGCATACCTGGTGGCGTTTTCGTGGCCTGCTCGACTTTTTCTTCAAACCGCGAACCTGGGGCAGTGTGACGCGGCGGAGCTTCAGCGATAAGCTGCCTGGCAGCTGATACGCTTTTGACGATAGTTAAACATCGAAACGAACAAATTAAGAATGATTCTTAGTAGTGTTGCAAATATCTCTTAAACGTAATATAATAATAGACAAGAAATAACGGACAGTTAAATTATAAAAAGGGAGCGTTACTAAAAATGTTATCAAAAAAGTTATTGGAAATATTAAATGAGCAGATTACCCACGAGTTTTTTTCAGCCCACTACTACCTGGCAATGGCAGCCTATTTTAAGAAGGAAGATTTGGATGGCTTCGCCAATTTCTTTGTGGTTCAGGCAGAAGAAGAGCGTTTTCACGCTATGAAATTCTTTGAATATATCAGTGACCAGGGTGAGGAAGCTGTTATTACCGGTTTTAAAGATCCCAAGCGTGATTTTAAATCTGTTGAAGAGATTTTTGCTCTGGCCCTGGAACATGAACAACTGGTCAGCAGCCTGATTAATGATCTGATGTCTATTGCCCAGGAAGAGAAGCACTATCCGAGTATCGGCTTTCTACAG
>CAYWDA010000087.1:0-3505 GCA_964456945.1 uncultured Syntrophomonadaceae bacterium | reverse complement strand
AGGCGGATAATGTGCCTGCCGCGTGGCTTAAGATGAAAGCGGGCGTAAAAAGTGGCCACCCCGAAAACTTTACTTTCCGGCACCCGCACAAAACGGGCGACTTCACGCATTGCTTCATCGGGCAGGTAGCCAATCTCTTCCTGGACATCTTGCAGCACAGGAATTAATTCATTTTTTTCGCCCTTGTATGGTGCAAATACAGCTTTTAATCTTTCTTCCATGCAATCACTCCCTTTACCGCTATTTCTTTTGCCGGCGCTAAAGCTACCACCGGATTTGCAACAGAAATGAATCCTTGCGCATCGATCTGCCCTGACATGAACAGACCTGATTTAATTCTCTTTCTGTTACGCTGAATCCTGCTGCAAAAGAGCAAAATAACGCCTGCAAATAATAGACGCAATTGACTGTCTATCCTGAACATGTAGCAACCTGCCTCTTCAGCAGGCCTAATTGTTTATCATAGAGATGGCTGTTATGTGTTATAATTTCACCAAGTTAGCACTTTCTTATATTTAGGAGGATTTTTCTCTTTTGCCAAAAACAAAGTTGAACATCTCAGTAATGATCATATTGTGCCTGATTGCCCTGGCTGGCTGGGGTTGCAGCGCCGATCGTGCTTAACCGGTTTTACCCGGTGAAACGATAGACGGCATTACTACAATAGCCCGCACCGGGGAACGCTACTTTGAAATTTATGATGGCAGCAGCTGGAAGGCTGTGACAATCAAGGGCGTGAATATCGGAACATCTCTGCCCGGCCGCTGGTACACTGAATTTCCGGCCGACCGGAATCTTTACCGCACATGGCTCGAAGAAATTGCCGCTATGAATGCCAATACTATTCGCCTCTACACCCTGCTCGACCCGGCTTTTTATGCCGTTTTCGCTGAATATAATGCTGACCCGGCAAATGAAGCACTCTGGCTGATTCAGGAGATCTGGCCGGATGACCTGGTGCCCGATCTTAACCTGCACCACAGCGCTTACAAGGAAGCTTACAAACTTGAGGTTGACCTGGCAATCAACGCCCTGCATGGCAACGCTGACATTCCTTCCCGTCAATACCGCGCTTACGGTAATTATGCGGCCGATGTTTCGCCCTACTTGCTCGGAATTTTGATCGGCAGGGAACTTGAACCGGAAGAAGTGACCGCCACCAATGCCGCCAACCCAGGCCTGAACTTTTATAACGGAGTGTACGTTCAAACCGCCGCCGGTGAGAGCGCCTCGCCAACCGAGGTTTGGCTGGCCGAGCTTTGCGATTACGTAATGCAGCAGAGTGAAAACCTCTACGGGTGGCAGTACCCGGTTGGCTTTGTCAGCTGGCCCACCCTTGACCCGCTGACCCATTACACCGAGTGGGAGGCCGACGGCACCCCCGGTTACAATGACCGCGAGGTTGTGGACCCGCACATTTTTACAAAGGGTCTGCAAAACCGGGCCGGTTTTTTCGGCGCTTATCATATCTACCCCAACTACCCGGACTTCATGAACAATGAGCCCTCTTTTGCTGAAGAGGGCGATGATCAGGGGGTATTTCGCTACAAAGGTTATCTTAATCAGTTTATGGCTATACACCCATCCTACCCGGCCCTGGTAGCCGAATTTGGCATCTCCACATCGCTGAACACGGCACACTTAAACCCTGAAGGCCTGAACCATGGTGGCCTGACAGAAATTGATCAGGGTGAAATGACCGTGCGCATGATGCAATCGATTGTTGATGAGGGTTATGCCGGGGGCATTATTTTTGAGTGGACTGACGAATGGGCTAAGAAAACCTGGAACACCGAACCCTTTATGGTGCCCTGGGAGCGACAGGTGCTGTGGCGTAACGCAATGTGCCCGGAACAGAATTACGGTATTGTATCTGTAGAACCTGCCGAACCGGCAACACGCGGCAGTGAAGGCCTGACCTCTGCCTGGTTGGCAGCGAGTGCGATGGAATCTTTTAGCCCGGTTGAAGGGAAAGGCGCATCTTTCGGCAAAATCAAAAGCATTGAAACCGGCTTTGATGAAGCATTTCTTTACCTGGCGATCGGCATTGAGAGCAGTAGCGGTAGTGATGCACCCTGGCAGGAACTTGGCCTGGCTGTCGGCATTGATATGGGCTTCCGTGATGCCGGTGAATTGTTACTGCCGCTCAGCGGCCTGCCGGAACTGCCCCATGGAGCCGAATTTTTACTGCATATCGCTTCGGAAGAAGAAGCCGAACTGCTGGCCATTCCAACCTACAACCGCGGTCTGCTCACTTTTAACCCCGAACAATCCCGCGGCGCAAATTTTACACCGATTGTGACACTGGTAAACAGAGAGCGTCTGACTGCCGATGGCAGCTATTTCCCTGCTCTTTACGCCAATGAAAGTGTGCTTAACTTCGGCCATTTCAACCCGGTTAATCCCGATTACAGCTCAACAGCACACTGGTATTATGAGGCGGAAAAAGGCCAGGTGATAGTTCGCCTGCCCTGGATGCTGCTTAATGTATCCGACCCCTCGGCCGGTATGCTGCTGCATGATAGCGGCAGTTATACAGATCTGCCGGCGAGAGATGAGCTTGGCTCTATGCAAACAGAAGGGCTGATATTCTACGCTGCCACTTACGCTAAAGACAGTGAAGCAGTAGCCCTAAGTGACCGGCCGACGGTAATTGACTTTGAACCGCGCCGCAACGATCTCTTTGATCAATCAGTGCCGCCCTTCCTTTGGAACGCTTGGGAAGAACCGCTATACCGTTTTCGTTTAAAAGACAGCTACCTTTTAATTGCTGATTATTTTAAAACAGTGAAATAATCCAAACCCCTAAAGGAGGGTTTTTATGCGGCGCCGGCACGTTCTGGCAATATTTATTATATTGATCAGCAGTTATATTCTGGTCTGGCACCTCAGCCCGACCAGGGCAATCAACCTGCTGGTTGTTAACAAAACTGTGCCTGAAAACAACTACCGTGAACACCGGTCTATTTTCTGGATCGCCGAACATCGCCGCTTTACAGACAGTAATGGAGATTTTATGCGGGCCGAAAGTGATTATCTTGGCTACCACCCGGAAAACGGGACAAAAGATTTATTATCCACCGCTGACCTGGCCACCACCGACCTGCTTTACCTGGCAGACACTTACGGAATCTATGATTACGCTGAGGGACTACAGGCTTACGAAGATCAACTGCCCTATGCCATCCAGGATATTGAACTGCTTTACGGCGGGTTCAGTTTAGACGAGGCTGAAGCAATAGCAGGCTTTGCCGCCACCCCCGGCAAAATAGTAGTTGGCGAACACAATATTTTTGGCTACCCCACCTACCTTGATCCGGAAGCATCTTTGCTGCTGCAGGATCTTTTTGCAGTCAGCTACAACGGTTGGCTGACCCGCTATTACAGCGATCTTAATGAAGCTGCCTATTGGATGAAAGAACTCTACAGCATAATTTACGGACAGGAATGGGACCTTAAGGGAGCAGGAATGGTTTTTGTACGCGAAGAATTTGCTCCCTTTGGC
>CAYWDA010000086.1:0-2168 GCA_964456945.1 uncultured Syntrophomonadaceae bacterium | reverse complement strand
TCATTTTTCTGCTGGCCATCCTCTACCTTCGCATTGCTTACCTATTCTTTCGCGAACATAACGGCCAACAATCCCGACTCTGGTGGGGCATCTTTATGCTTTTCTTTGGTCTCGGGGCAATTCTGGCCGGGGTTAGTTACCAGGCTTTTAGCTTTGAAATAAAATGCAGGGGTTATGATTACTGCCTGTGGACCAGCTGGTGGGAAATATGCTACATGATCTGCACCGTTGCAGGTGTGGGCGCTGCATTTATTGCTGTTGCCTATTCCGTTTTATCAAACAAGGCGCGATCTTTTTGGATCTGTTATGCCCAGGTGAGTACCTTAGTTTACGTTGGGGTAGTTTCTTTCGGGTCAGTTTCTGCCAACCGGTTCCTTATATCTTTTGAGATGATGATCATCTTCGTTTTGACAGGTTTTCTCGCCATTGCCGCAAATTCAGTCTGGCAGTATCGTCAAAATAAGAATCCACTGATTAAAACAATATTAAAGGTCGGAATGCTGTTGATGACAGTGATCGCAATCTATTTTATTGGCTTGATCTCCGGCTATACAGAGCTCTTATGGGCAAAAGGAATCTGGTTTAACGCCAATGATCTACTTCACCTGCTTTTGTTTGGCTGGGTTCTATACAGCTATAATGTGCTGAATAAATCGCTGGTGGATGCCAAAAAAACGTCCCCCTGTCTTCAAGTAGATGATGTTTCAGAAGATCTATAGTATGCGCCCAAGAAGTGAGAAGCTGGTTGCCCTGGACAAAACCAGCTGACGAAACCGGCAGCGTTGTGTTATGATGTATATGTGTAACGACACATACAGGAGTGAGCGCTCATGAAAAGGACACAAATATTAGTAAAAGAAGAGCAGCATGATTATCTTGTTCAGCAGGCTACCGTTACTAATACCAGCATTTCTGATGTTATCCGCAGGTTAATTGATGACAAAATGGCGGAAACCATTAACAAGCAGTCTCGTGGCGGCATGCAAATGGCCGAAAGAGCAGCTGAAGGGCCTGCCGACTACACTGATCATGACGAGGTTTTATACCGGTGAAAAAGGTATTCGTTGACACTAACGCCTGGTATGCCCTGAAGAATAAAAGTGACCCTGATCACTTTGCTGTTTATAGCTTTTTCGAGCAATTGCCCACTGCCGGGATTGTTTGTTACACCTCAGACTATGTGGTTGATGAAGCGATTACTCTGACGAGATCAAGGCTGAAGAACCACCAGGTTGCCGCCACCCTGGCTGAAGAACTGCTCTCTGAGGTAGCGGCAAGGCTTATTTATGTTGCACCGCACTACCTGCCCCGCGCGTTAGAGATCTATAAAAAGTACAGTGATCAGCAGTTTTCTTTCACAGACTGCACCAACTTTGCCATCATGGAGAACTTAAATATTAAAGAGGCTCTTGCTTTTGACCGCCATTTTACCTTTGAAGTCTTTGGTTTCAGGCAATATAGCGGTTAACAGTAGAGAGGAAGAAGACACAAGTCGAGTTAGTCTGACTTTCGCGGCAATGCCAATGCAGGAATAGCCCGCTGTTTGGCGAATAGTGGCTTAAAATAGGTAATCCATGAGGATATATATGATGCGCCCAAAAAGTGAGCAGCCGGTTGCCCCGGATAATACCGACAGACAGGAAACTATTAAGCCCTCGGATGGTGACACCAGGACCAGGGCTCTCCTGGAAGCGATTCCCGATTTTATGTTTCTATTTAACCGGGCCGGGCAATTTATTGACTTTAAAGCTCCACCTGACGCCATGCTGCTGATGCCGCCGGAACAATTTCTACACAAACACCCCCGGGATGTATTACCCCCCAATATAGCAGACCTTACTACAGAAAAGCTAAAAGCCGTTTTCGAAACAGGTGCTGAACAGCACTATGAATATGAACTTGAATCAGATGGTCAGACCCGACATTACGAAAGCCGAATGGTTCCCTGTGGCAACAATGAAGCGCTCTCGATAGTACGGGAAATTACAGCTCAGAAAAAGATGCAGCAGGAGCTGGAAGCCCTGAAAACTTTTAATGAAAATATCGTGCAGAACATTGATGAAGGGGTTTCCATTGCCCGCATAACGGGTGAAGTTGATTTCGTTAACCCGGCTTTAGCGAAAATGCTCGGCTATCAAGCTGAAGAACTGCTCGGCAAGCACTGGAGC
>CAYWDA010000085.1:0-5098 GCA_964456945.1 uncultured Syntrophomonadaceae bacterium | reverse complement strand
CGATGCCGCGGTAAAGGAAAGGCCTGTATACCTGGTCTGCCTTGACGGGCACTCGGCTGTGGCCAATTCTGCCGCAATTGGTTTAATGCCGCAGAAAATCAGGGCACTGCACGGGTTTGATCTGGTGACGGGTCAGCTTTTCCATGAAGCGTTCCTTGCCGCAACAGACTTTATATCGGGTAAAGTTCCGGTTCCCAGGTTGTTGTCTTACATTCTAAAAGGGGTTGATACCCTTGCCGCCTATGGTATCGGTTTAATCCACACGGTTGAAGGAATCGGTTTTCCCCGTGACATGGATGTCGACCTGGTCCGCTTTGTGGCTAAGGGTGTGAAGCCGCAGTTTAGAATCTACTTTCAGACCATGGCGGTCGAAAAGGCGCTAAAGCGTAAACTGCCCCGCATCGGAGGCTGCTTTGCCTGTGCCCTTGACGGCGCCTTCGGATCAAAAGATGCTGCCCTGCTTGAACCATACAGCGACGACCCTGAAAACAGAGGCATACTCTTTTACAGCGATGAGCAGGTCACTGAATTCGTGAAAAAGGCAAACCGGGCCGGGCTGCAGGTGCAGATGCATAGTTATGGCGATGCCGCTATTGTCCAGGCTGTTAATGCGATAGAGGCAGCACTGGAAGATTTTCCGCGCACCGATCACCGCCACACCCTTGTGCATGCCTGTCTTACCCCCCCGCCGGTTCTGGAAAAAATCGCTGCCCTGGGCATTGGTTTAACCGTTCAACCGGGCTTCCTGACTTCCGATCTTGAGCCGCCCGATTACCTGCAGGCGATCATCGGTGATCGGGTTAAGCATTACTGGCCCCTTAAAACAATACAGGAAATGGGCATTGTAATGGGTGGTGGTTCCGACGGCCCGGTAACCATCCCGAACCCCATCGAAGGCATTTATGGCGCCTGTAACAACCCGGATCAATCGCAGGCATTAAGCATAGCCGATGCCCTGCGTATGTATACCTATAACGTTGCCTACACTACCTTTGATGAAAAAGAGAGGGGCAGCCTGGAAGAAGGCAAGCTGGCCGACATGATCGTGCTGAATAAAAACCCGCTGCTGCTTGCCACGGCAGATCTGAAAGAGCTTAAAGTTGAGCAAATGTACCTGGCCGGGGAAGAGTACAAACCGGGCAAAAAACTTCCTCAGGTGATCATTGACAGCCTGAAAAACCGGGCCCGTCCGCTGTAGGGAAGGAGTTTTTCCTATTTATCTATTCTTTAAATAAAATAGTGTATAATAACAAAAAGAAGTATTGACCGACTAATCAGTCATTTAATAGCAGTTGTGTTATTTCAGAACAAATAAAGCTTTCGCTGGTTCTAACGGGGGAACTATTATGGCTTCAGGGAAAGACGATATTAAGCCACGTTACCTGCCTGCTTTGCGCGCCGTAGACGGTGAAGCAAAGTACCGTGCCCTGATGGACCGGATGTTTGAAATGCTTTACCTACATGACCTGGAAGGGAATATAGTCGAGGTTAACAACCGGGCTGTGGCTTGGACAGGCTATACGAAAGAAGAATTGTGCAGCCTCTCTGTTTTTGAGCTTCACCCTGCGCCGACTGGTCGTGAAGAGGTTATACGTCAGTGGCGAAATTGGAAACCGAATGGTGAAGTTGTAAAATTCGAACTTGGCCACCGGCGAAAAGATGGAACAGTGCTGCCGGTTGAAGTAACAACGGGAAAGATTCTGATTGGTGAAGATGAACTTATTCTGGCCCTGACCCGTGATATTTCAGAGCAGCATGAATCGATTAAGTTAATCGAAGAAAGTCGTGAATGGTACCGCACACTGGCTGAAGAAATTCCTATGTTGGTTACCCGCATATCCCCGGAAGGCAAAATAACCTACCTTAATAAAGCTTCGAGTGAACTAATTGGCCACCCCCAGGAAGAATTGATCGGAACTGATTTTTATGACACAATGCCCGATCATTATCGCGATGAGATTAAAAGGGATTTTACCGCAATGACCCCCGATAACCCCGTTTTAGTCAAAGAACACTATAACCGCTCAAGACTTTTCCGCTGGAAAAACCGGGCTGTTTTTGATCATCACAGTCGGCTTAAGGAGTATTTCACAGTCGGCGAAGATATCACCGCATACAATGAATCTGAAGCCAGACTGCGGACAAGTGAAGCACGCAGCAGGGCCCTGGTCAGCGCCCTGCCCGACCTGATCTTCCGCTACAGTCGTGATGGTTACTATATTGATGCCGAGGTCAAAGATATTAATCGTCTCACTGAGAAAGGGCGTAAACTTTACCAGGCCGGCAAGTTGATCGGGTCGCATGTGAAAGATGTTTTAAGCCCTTCACTAATGAGTATGGCCCTGGCCGGGATTGAAAAAGTGTGTGAGACCGGCCAATTGCAGGTTTTAAAATATAGTTACCCGGTTGGTGGCAGGACCTGTCATCACGAAGCAAGGATGGTTCCTTCCGGCCCTGGCGAGGTTATGTCTATTGTCAGGGATGTTACCGAAAACAAACTGGCGGAAGAAGCCCTGGAGTATCAGTTGCGTTTTGAGCAGGTGGTGGCCGAAGTTTCATCTAAATTTGTGGGAACATCGAATGAAAATATCGATGAAGCGATTATGTTTGCCCTTAAACTGAGTGGGCAGTTTTTTGCAGCCGACCGCAGCTACGTTTTTCGTTTCAGCGAAGACGGTAATTTCATGACTAACACTCACGAATGGTGTGCTGAAGGGATTACACCCCAGATTAAAAGAAACCAGCGTTACCCCGTTTCTATCACCCCATGGATGATAGAGCAGGTTAAATCTAAAGACTATTTCTATGTTCATGATATTGAGGCGCTGCCGCCTGAGATGGAGAGCGAAAAAAATGAATGCCGGATCGAAGAAATAAAATCTTTACTCAGTATAACGATGTATAAAGATGGGCACCCTTTCGGCTATTTTGGTTTCGATGCGGTTATAGAAAAGAAAGAATGGAGCGACCAGCAGATAGCGCTGCTGAAGGTAGTAGCGGAAATTATTGGCGGAGCAATTATTAAATCTGAAGTTGAAGCAGCTTTAAAAGAGTCGGAAGAGCGTTACCGTGATATTCTATCCACTATTGAAGAAGGTTATTATGAAGCTGATTTGGCCGGCAGAATTACTTTCTGCAACGATGCGGCCGGTCAACTTTTCGGGGGCTACAGGAAGGAAGAAATTATCGGCTGCGACTACTCTAAATTCTACAAAGATCCAGCCGCCTGCTATAAAAAATTTCACCAGGTGTTTACAACCGGTGTGCCTGAAAAAGGTTTAATGCTAGAGATGATTCTTAAAGATGGCTCAATCGGCTTTGGCGAAATATCGATAACCCTGATCAAAGATAAAGCAGGCTATATTACCGGTTTTAAGGGTATCGGCAGAGATGTAACCGAAAGAATAGCTTATGAAAAGCAGCTTGAATATATTAGCATGCATGACCAGCTAACCGGTATCTACAACCGGTCTTACTTTGAAGTGGAACTTGAGCGGTTAAGCCACAGCCGTGATTTTCCGCTGACCATTATTTCAGCCGATCTGGACGGTTTGAAGCTGATTAACGATACTATGGGTCACGAAACCGGCGACAATCTGCTTAAAAGCTGTGTTTCAGTCGTGCAGAGTTCGCTGCGCCAGTCTGATATCTTTGCCAGGGTTGGTGGTGATGAATTTACAGCAATACTGCCGCGCACAGATAAGGCTACCGGTGAAGATATCGTGCGCCGGATCAGGGAAGCGATTAACCAGTATAATCGGGTTAACGAAGACCTTCCAATTGGCATTTCTATGGGCGTGGCTACAGCAGACAAGAGTGATAATTCCCTGAAAGACCTTTTTAAACGGGCTGACGACATGATGTACCGCGACAAACTCTACTGCAGCAGCAGCAGTCGCAGCAAAATAGTACAAAGCCTGCTCGCCGCGCTTGCCGAGCGTGACTATATTACTGAAGGTCATGCCCGGCGCCTCGAAGAGCTGTGCCGATTGATAGGCGAAAAAATTGCCTTGAGTTCAAATCAACTTGCTGATCTGGCCCTGTTAGCTCAGGTTCATGATCTGGGCAAGGTGGGTGTGCCGGATCATATTCTTTTTAAGCCGGGACCGCTTACCGATGAAGAGTGGGAAATCATGCGCGGTCACCCTGAAAAAGGCTACCGCATCGCCTCATCTTCACCCGATCTGGGCGGCATAGCTGACCTGATCCTAAAACATCATGAGCATTGGGATGGCAGCGGCTACCCGCTGCAGTTAGCGGGCAAAGAGATTCCGGTGGAGTGCCGTATTTTAGCAATTGTTGATGCTTTTGATGCCATGACCAATCAGCGGCCCTACAATAAAACAAAATCGATAGATGAAGCAATTATAGAAATTGAGAATAACGCCGGAAGCCAGTTTGACCCTGAACTGGTGCCTGTATTCAAGGCGGTGTTAAAGGAAGAGAGAGTGTAGATGAAACAGGGTTACCTGCTCACCGGGGACCGCCTGCGTCACGATGACCGGGCGGTGATCATAGAATTCAGCGGACCACGCCGGGTTTTAAGCACCTCTTTTTTTAACGGCGGGTTCCGTGAAGATCTGCGTGCCCTGTTTAATTTCAGTGAGGTCTTCGGAACCTCTGATGAGCGCTGTGTAATGCGCGCACCGACCAACGAGGACCATCTGCGCCTGATAGCTGAAGAGCTTGGCCTTAACCCCCTGGAATCAACCGGCCTCAGTACGGCGGCTAAGATGAAATATGCCCAGGCTAAGAGTAGCAGCTATGATGATTTCTCCGTCACGGCGATTGTTACGGCTGGTATTGATGTGAGTGGAAACCGGGTTGGGGATCCTTCTTATTGGCATGAGAAAAAGGGTATTCCGATGGAGGCCAGTAAGCCGGGTACGATTAATATAATATTACTGATCGACGCACTGCTCACAGCCGGGGCAATGGCCCGTGCCCTGGCAACCTGCACTGAGGCAAAAACCGCCGCTTTGCAGGAATTGCTGGCCCAGAGCTGTTTTTCCAGGGGGTTGGCCACCGGTTCCGGCACAGACGGTATTATCGTTGCCAGCAAGCTTGATTCGCCGGTGCTGCTGACCAATGCCGGAAC
>CAYWDA010000084.1:0-2236 GCA_964456945.1 uncultured Syntrophomonadaceae bacterium | reverse complement strand
AATCGATGTAAAAGTTAGAATATTATTGACATAGACAATGTTTTGTAATATAAAGGAAGGAAAGGAGGTCTCAGCGATGAGTGAAAATAAATTACTAGAACAAATCAGGCAGCTGAGCCAAGCTTTTCTAAGGCCGGATGGTCAGCCCCTTGCCCTGGCAGATGGGGTAAAGGCTGTCGCCGAGGCAACCAGCGCTGCCGTTATTGTTTCCGATAGTGCCGGACAGATAATTGCCGGGCATCCTGGTGCCAGTAAGACCGACGGCTATCTGGATCAGCTCTTGAAAAGCGGTTCGCTGCAGGGTGATGCGAAGCTGCTCGCTTTTTTAAAAAGTAAAACCCCTCTCTATAACGAGGCTTACCCTGCAGAAAAGAGCGGCGCTAAAAAACAGAAGCCTGGCGCAGCGCCAGACAATCTGAAATTCAGCTTTGTTCCGGTTTTAAGCAGCAGTACTCCGCTGGCCGTATTAGTTTTGTGCAAACCAGATGATCCGCTAAACAGCGATCAACTGGTCCTGGCAGAAATCGGTGCCGCCCTGGTTGGCATGCTCATGCTGCAGGCGGCAAGCGAACTGGCAGATAAAGGCATCAGGAACAGGGAACTGGCAGAAGGCGCTTTCGAAAGTCTTTCCTACTCTGAAGTGGAGGCTATACGGGAGATTTTGAAAAACATCAACAACAACGAAAGTGTTGTCATTGCCAGCAAGATTGCCGACAGCCTGGGTATAACCCGCTCGGTTATTGTTAACGCCCTGCGCAAGTTTGAAAGCGCAGGCATTATTGAATCGAGATCACTGGGTATGAAAGGAACGTTTATCAGGGTTAAAAATACGCATGCCCTGGAAATAATCTCAGCCCGGTCGGCCAAAATGGGTTCTTTTCGCTAAAAATTGGCTGCAGCCTGACCATAAGACTGTTAAGCCACAATACTGAGTACAGGTAGAGCAACGGCGGGGTTTACTCGCCGTTGCTCTGTTCTGCCGGTTATTCTGCAGATTGACAGCGTGATAGCCGATTGTTACAATATGGTCTGATGTTCATTAGGTGTGGTGCCACCAAAGCACCATTGGAGGGTTTTTAAGTGTCAGGTGTAATATTAATATATCTCACCATATTTTTTGCAAAAATTGCTCACGTCAGTTTAGGAACTATACGTATTATCTACCTGACCCGGGGTAAAAGTTTAGCCGCAGCAGTAATCGGGTTTTTCGAAGTTATCATCTATCTGGTTGCGCTGACCACAGTTCTCTCAAACCTTGATCAGTGGTCTAACATACTTGTCTACGGGCTCGGTTTTGCCACCGGTAATATTATCGGCAGTATGATTGAAGAGAAGATTGCTGTCGGCTTTGTCAATGTGCAGATCATTACGGTTCAAAACTGCGGCTCTCTTGAAGAACAGCTACGCGAGCAGGGTTACGGTGTTACATCGATGCCCTGTTATGGCAAAGAAGGAGCGCACCGTACTCTTCAGGTTTTGCTGAAGCGGCGCGAATTGCCTAAGTTTCTTAAAACTATGCAGCAGACAGCTCCCGATGCTTTTGTTTCTATCTTCGACACACGCAAGATCATGGGCGGTTATTTTAACAGGATGAAGGCTAAATAAAGATGACCAGAACTGAAAAGCAGCTGATTGAAGCGCATAAGGCAATCGGAGTAATTGATTCAGGGGTCGGTGGCCTGACCGTAGTCAGTGAAATCAGCAGGCGCCTGCCTCACGAGAGTATAATCTACTTTGGCGATACAGCGCGGATGCCCTACGGTCCGCGCTCTTATGAAGAGGTGCGCGGCTTTGTTTTTCAGATGATCGATTTTCTGCAGCACCAGCAAATAAAAATGCTGGTTATTGCCTGTAACTCGGCCACAGCGGCAGGGTTAACACACTACCAGCAAGCTTACAATTTGCCAATACTTGGCGTTATCGAGCCGGGGGTAAGGGCCGCCCTTGCCCAAAGTGAAAGCGGCAGAATCGGTGTAATTGGCACCGTCGGCACCATCAACAGTTCGGAATATCTAAAAGCGCTAAAGCGAAAAGATGAATCGCTGCATGTTGTGACCAAGGCCTGCCCGCTCTTTGTGCTGCTGGTCGAAAATAACCTGGTTGATACCCCTGAGGCAAAAAAAGTGGTTCACGAGTATCTCGACCCCCTGGTTGCCGAAGAGATCGATTCCCTCATCTTAGGCTGCACCCACTACCCGCTGATGGCTGGTTTAATCGGCAGTGTGGTCGGCCCCAA
>CAYWDA010000083.1:0-2518 GCA_964456945.1 uncultured Syntrophomonadaceae bacterium | reverse complement strand
ACAAGATGAATGGCATAAACTGACCAGGGCTGTGGGCCCGCTCAGTGAATCTCCACTATACATTGACGATTCAGCCTCCCTTTCAGTGATGGAGGTGCGCGCTAAGGCACGTCGTCTTAAGGCAGAAAAAGGCCTTGATGCAATTTTTGTTGACTACCTGCAGCTAATGCGCGGCTTTAGCAGGTTCGAGAGCAGACAGCAAGAGCTTTCTGAAATTTCGAGAGCATTGAAGGCTTTGGCTAAAGAACTTAATGTTCCGGTAGTGGCGCTTTCACAACTTAGCCGGGCTGTTGAAAAGAGGCCGGATCGCCGTCCTATCCTCAGTGATTTAATGGAATCGGGCGGGATTGAGGCAAATGCTGACCTGGTCATGTTCATTTACAGGGAATCCTATTACAATAAAGATTCAGATAAAGGGAATATCGCCGAAATCATTATTGCCAAGCAGCGGAACGGCCCGACCGGACAGATCGATCTATATTTTCTGGATCGGTTCACTAAGTTTGCCAATGTAGCAAAAGAGTCTGTGCGTGATGCCGGAGGGAGTGGCAGCCATTGAAGGACAAATATGATGTAATTATTGTCGGTGCCGGGCCTGCCGGCATCTTTGCAGCCCTTGAACTGACTGCGAAAAGCAAAGCCTCGGTGTTGATTATTGATAAAGGGTCAGCCCTTGAAAAACGCAATTGCAGAACCCAGGGTGAATATGGCCGGTGCCTGCGCTGCGAACCATGCGCTATAACCTGTGGCTGGGGTGGGGCGGGCGCTTTCAGCGATGGTAAATTAACGCTTACCTCAGCTTTTGGTGGTGTTTTGGATGAATATATAGATCAGGAGGCAGTCGATACCTTGATCGATGAGGTTGATCATGTCTACCTCTCTTACGGCGCTTCGGATAAAGTCTATGGCACAGATTTTGAAGCGGTCAAAGATATGGAGCGTAATGCTGCTGCCGCCGGTCTCAACCTGATACCGGCTAAAATCAGACATCTTGGCACTGAAAATTGTTATCGTGTACTGGAAAAAATGCATAAGGTTTTACTTGACCGTGTTGATATTCTGATGCATAAGACTGTGGAAGAATTACTCTGTGATGGTGAAAAAATCAGCGGCGTCAGGTTGGCTACAGGTGAAATTTACAGTGCTGATTATGTGATCTGCGGGCCCGGCCGCATAGGCGCCGAATGGATGCACCGTGAATCAAAACGGCTTGGACTGAAAGGTGTGAACAACCCGGTTGATATTGGGGTCAGGGTTGAAGTTCCCGCTGTGATTATGGAGAACCTGACCAGGCAGATTTACGAGTCGAAGTTAGTTTATTTTACAAAGCAATTTGATGATCGTATCCGCACTTTCTGTATGAACCCTTATGGTGTAGTAGTGACCGAGAATAACGAAGGGCTGGTTACCGTAAACGGGCACAGCTTTGCAGAGAGCAGGACCAATAATACTAATTTTGCCCTGCTGGTGAGTAAATCTTTTACCGAGCCGTTTAATGAGCCAATCCGTTATGGCCGCTATATTGCCAGCCTTGCTAATATGCTCGGTGACGGGGTGATTGTTCAACGCTTAGGTGATCTGTTGATGGGCCGCCGCTCAACCCCGGAGCGGATCAAGCGTGGGCTTGTTCGTCCGACACTGAAAGAGGCAACCCCGGGAGATTTAAGCCTGGTCCTGCCCTACAGGTATCTTTTAGCAATCATCGAGATGCTTGAAGCGCTGGATAAATTAGCCCCCGGAGTTAATTCGCGGCATACTCTTCTCTATGGTGTGGAAGTAAAATTTTATTCCTATCGCCTCTGTCTGAGCAATAAACTGGAAACTGCCATCAATAATCTATTTGCAGTTGGCGATGGAGCTGGAGTGACCAGAGGTTTGATCCAGGCATCAGCGACCGGAATAATTGCTGCACGGGAAATTTTGAGCCGTTTGCCGTAAAAGACAATTGGTGTTATAATGGGGATGATTAGCGGATAGCTTAATAGGCGAAGCCGCTTTTCTGGCTGTTTACTACCGATTGGGTGCGAATTCGTAATAGTGTAAATATACTTTGATTAGAAGCTTACATTGCAGTCTTATGCATCTGCCGTTCGGTATTACTAAGACAGCCGGGGAAATAGAATGAGGGTTTACTGCACCCAGAGTAGCAGAAAGGATCATTCATATGAGACCAGGATCTGTCACAAAAGTGCCTGCCGGTAAAAGGCCAAACATTAAAAAATCAAACCGTATTAAACCACTTTTATCCAACCTGAAACGCTGGCTGCGGGCCACAATACTACGAGGGCCTGTTTATATTGCTTTGACCTCAATTGCTGTCGTTATGCTGCTTGGTGTGTACGACTACATGAGCGACTATGTTTACGTAGTCCGGCTTAATGACCGTGAAGTCGGTGTCGTTAGCGATGCCAAAGATGTTGAAAAGTTCGTTGCCCACCTGACTGATCGCTGTGGGGCTTTATATGGCATGAATATGGAGCCGGGTGCAAAGATTGACCTGGTTAAAGAGTTCAGGCCG
>CAYWDA010000082.1:0-7233 GCA_964456945.1 uncultured Syntrophomonadaceae bacterium | reverse complement strand
AAAAGAGCAGGAAGTATTTATGGGCGACTTCCCGATGATGACTGAAAACGGCACTTTTATTATTAACGGTGCTGAGCGGGTCATCGTCAGCCAGC
Source organism: uncultured Syntrophomonadaceae bacterium (assembly GCA_964456945.1). Taxonomy (GTDB): domain Bacteria; phylum Bacillota; class Dethiobacteria; order DTU022; family DTU022; genus CAYWDA01. Next base: position 7,138 of record CAYWDA010000082.1, on the reverse strand, counting down.
TGGTCCGTTCTCCGGGAGTGTATTTTAAGAAGCAGCCGGACCCAACCGGCGCTACCGGTAAAGAGCTGATCAGTGGCACAATTATACCAAACCGCGGCACCTGGCTCGAATTTGAGACCGATGTGACTGACGGTATTTTCGTACGTGTTGATCGCACTCGTAAGATTCCGGTGACAGTGTTGCTCAGGGCGATTGGTTACGGCACAGACGAAGCGATTATGGAGCTGCTCAATAATGATCCGCGCCTGGCCGAAATGCTCGAAAAGGACCATACCGATTCGGTTGAATCGGCGCTGCTTGAGATCTACAAACGCTTGCGTCCCGGTGAACCGCTTAACGTTGAAAACGCTCGCTCGCTTTTTGAATCACTTTTCTTCGACGGTAAACGCTACGATTTTGCCCGTGTCGGAAGGTTTAAGGCGAACAAGAAGCTATCAATGACTAACCGCCTTTTCGGCCAGGAACTGGCTGAAGATGTTAAAGACCCGGTTAGCGGAGCACTAATTTACAAGGCCGGAACAATAGTTGATGAAGATGCATCCAGGGTTATTGATGAACACCACATTGAGCGCGTCAAGATTAATCACCGCGATGCAGCCCACCTGGTTGTTGGCAATGGCATTGTCGATATATCAACCAGACACCTGGTCAAGTCGGATATTATCGCTTCAGTAAACTACATTCTTAATCTTTTTGATGGAATAGGTCACGTTGACGATATCGATCACCTTGGAAACCGCCGTCTGCGCAGTGTTGGCGAACTGCTGCAAAACCAGTTTCGTATCGGCCTTTCCAGGATGGAAAGAGTAGTCAGGGAACGGATGACCATTCAGGATGTCGAAGCGATTACGCCCCAGGCCCTGATCAATATCCGTCCGGTGATTGCCTCAATTAAAGAGTTTTTTGGCAGCAGCCAGTTGTCCCAGTTTATGGATCAAACTAACCCGTTGGCTGAGCTGACCCATAAAAGGCGCCTCAGTGCTCTCGGTCCCGGAGGCTTAAGCCGGGAAAGGGCCGGGTTTGAGGTGCGTGACGTGCACCATTCTCACTACGGCCGTATCTGCCCGATTGAGACTCCGGAAGGTCCGAATATCGGCCTGATCGGTTCGCTCGGCACCTATGCACGCATCAACGAGTACGGTTTTATTGAAACCCCTTACAGAAGGGTTGATAAAAAAGCTGGACGGGTAACCTCAGAAATTGTTTACCTGGCTGCCGATGACGAAGACCGCTTTGCTATTGCACAGGCTAACGCTATTCTTGATGAGGAAGGTCACTTTGTCAACAACCGGGTAACCTGCCGTTATTATTACGATACAGTTATGCGTCACCCGAACGACGTGGATTTCATGGATGTTTCGCCGAAGCAACTTGTCAGTGTAGCGACCGCCCTCATTCCGTTTCTCGAAAACGACGACGCCAACCGCGCCCTGATGGGTGCTAACATGCAGCGTCAGGCTGTTCCATTGCTGCAGACTCAGGCGCCCTTTGTCGGCACCGGCCTTGAATACAAAGCCGCGGTTGATTCAGGCGCAGTGGCCATCTGCTTAAACGATGGCGAAGTCGTGCGCGTTACCAGCAATGAAATAATCATTCGTCGCAGTGCTGGCGGTGAGGGGCAAAATTACAACATTAATGGCCGGACCAAGGAACAGTTTGAAGCAGATCGACGTCCCGGCTTTGATGGAGGGCTTGATATTTACAGCCTCCAAAAATTTAAGCGCTCCAACCAGGGAACCTGTGTAAACCAGCATCCGATTGTGCGTCGCGGCCAGCAGGTTAAAACAGGTGATGCTATTGCTGACGGTTCCTGTACCAGCAAAGGCGAGCTGGCCCTGGGCCGGAACGTGTTGGTAGCTTTTCTGCCCTGGGAGGGTTACAACTACGAGGATGCTATCCTGATCAGTGAAAAACTGGTCAAGGAAGATGTTTTTACTTCAATTCACATTGAAGAGTATGAATCCGAGGCCAGGGATACTAAGCTTGGCCCCGAAGAGATTACCCGCGATATACCGAATGTCGGTGAAGAAGCCCTTAAAGACCTCGATGGACGCGGTATTATTCGTGTCGGCGCTGAGGTCAGAGCCGGTGATATTTTGGTTGGCAAGGTTACCCCCAAGGGAGAAACCGAACTGACAGCTGAGGAACGGCTGTTGCGCGCTATTTTCGGGGAAAAAGCCCGTGAAGTGCGCGACACTTCATTACGCATACCGCACGGTGAGTCTGGTATTGTCGTTGAAGTTAAAGTCTTTAACCGCGAAGAAGGCGACGAACTGTCACCCGGTGTAAACCAGTTGGTGCGTGTTTATGTTGCCCAGAAGCGGAAGATATCTGAAGGTGACAAGATGGCCGGAAGGCACGGGAACAAGGGCGTAATTGCCCGCATTTTGCCGGAAGAAGATATGCCTTTCCTGCCTGACGGCTCTCCGCTCGATATTGTTCTTAACCCGCTCGGGGTTCCTTCTAGGATGAATATCGGTCAGGTGCTGGAAGCCCACCTTGGCTGGTCGGCCAGTGCTCTCGGCATTTCGATTGCCTCGCCCGTTTTCGACGGGGCAACGGAAGAAGACGTATTTGCCGCTTTTGATGAGGCAAAATTGCCATCCAGCGGAAAAACAGTTCTCTACGATGGCCGCACCGGCCAACCGTTTGATGAAAAAATTACTGTGGGCTATGTATACATGCTGAAATTGGCTCACCTGGTTGATGATAAAATTCATGCCCGTTCTACAGGACCATACTCACTTGTTACCCAGCAGCCGCTCGGTGGTAAAGCACAGTTTGGCGGGCAGCGCTTCGGCGAGATGGAAGTATGGGCCCTGGAAGCTTACGGGGCTGCTTATACTCTGCAGGAAATTCTGACCGTAAAATCTGATGACGTGGTCGGACGGGTCAAGACCTACGAAGCGATCGTCAAGGGCGAAAACATTCCCGAGCCGGGAGTGCCTGAATCGTTTAAAGTTCTGGTTAAAGAACTGCAGAGTCTCTGTCTTGATGTGCGCGTACTCAGTGAAGAAATCGGAGAGTTAGAGATCAGGGAGGGCGACGATGACAGTGATTACCGCCGCCTTGATGTCAATATTGAAGGTATGGAATCTGATGAAGACGACCTTGACCGCTTTATCTACCGCAAAGAGCCAAAAGCAGAGGCTGTAGCGGAAAAAGCAATTATAGCTGAAGAAGAAGACGATGATGAAGAATGCGCTGAAGAAAAAGGCGAAGATTTTGGTCTCGCTGGTGACGATGATGAAGACAAAGCTGAAGAAGAGATTGTCATTCCGGTTAGCATCGCGCCCGAAGAGGTTGAGGAAGTATCACTTGACCAGTTAGAAGAGCTTGAGCAGGAAGACGATGATGAAGATGATGAAATTGATATTGCTATAAAGCCGAAGCGTTCGGCAAAGAAGAAGGCCGCTGAAGAAGAGTCGCAGGAAGAACCTGAAGAACTGGAAGAAGACGAAGATAATAGCTACTAGTAGCGCAGGGGAACCCTGGCGAAGGGAGAGATCTTTTTGTTGGATGTAAACAACTTTGATGCCTTAAAAATCGGCTTGGCGTCATCTGAACAGATCAGGGCCTGGTCAAGGGGTGAGGTTAAGAAACCGGAAACGATTAACTACCGCACCCTGAAGCCCGAACGGGAGGGGCTCTTTTGCGAAAAAATATTTGGCCCTCAAAAAGACTGGGAATGTCATTGCGGGAAATATAAACGGGTTCGCTATCGCGGCATCGTTTGTGATCGATGCGGAGTTGAAGTAACCCGGGCCAAAGTGCGCCGTGAACGGATGGGCCATATTGAACTGGCCGCCCCGGTTTCGCACATCTGGTATTTTAAAGGTATACCCAGCCGCATGGGCTTACTGCTCGATATGTCGCCACGGGCGCTGGAGAAGGTGCTTTACTTTGCCGCCTACGTGGTTATCGATCCCGGCGACACTTACTTAAGCAAGAAGCAGCTGCTGACTGAAGTTGAGTACCGTGAGTATTTTGAGAAGTACCAGGCGCTATTTAAGGCAGGTAAAGGTTTTAAGGCAGAGATGGGCGCTGAGGCGATTAAAAAGCTTCTGGCCAGCATTGATCTTGAAGAAGCAGCCCTGGAATTGCGTGAAGAGCTGACCACTTCAAGCGGTCAGAAAAAGGTTCGCGCTATACGCCGCCTTGAAGTGGTTGAAGCTTTCAGGCAGTCTGGTAATGTGCCTTCCTGGATGGTTCTTGATGCTATTCCGGTCATTCCACCCGATCTGCGCCCCATGGTGCAGCTTGACGGTGGCCGTTTTGCCACCTCAGATTTAAACGATCTTTACCGCCGGGTGATTAACCGCAATAATCGTCTGAAGCGCCTGCTGGATCTCGGCGCACCCGATATTATCGTTCGCAACGAAAAAAGAATGCTGCAGGAAGCCGTTGACGCTTTAATTGATAATGGCCGACGTGGCCGCCCGGTAACCGGTCCCGGTAACCGTCCCCTGAAATCGCTCAGTGACATGCTTAAAGGTAAACAGGGTCGCTTCCGTCAGAACCTGCTTGGTAAAAGGGTTGACTATTCGGGTCGCTCTGTTATTGTGGTTGGTCCTGAATTGAAACTATACCAGTGTGGTTTACCGAAAGAGATGGCCCTTGAGCTTTTTAAACCCTTTGTTATGAAGCGCCTGGTCAGTGATGGGCTTGCCCACAATATTAAGAGCGCCAAGCGCATGGTTGAAAAAGTTCGCCCCGAAGTTTGGGATGTTCTTGAAGAAGTGATCAAAGATCACCCGGTATTATTAAACCGTGCCCCCACCTTGCACCGCTTAGGTATTCAGGCTTTTGAACCGGTGCTGGTAGAAGGTCGCGCCATTCAAATTCACCCGCTCGTCTGCACGGCCTACAATGCTGACTTTGACGGTGACCAGATGGCGGTGCACGTGCCACTGTCTGCCGAAGCCCAGGCTGAAGCGCGCCTGCTGATGCTTTCAGCCCACAATATTCTTAACCCGAAAGATGGGCGACCGGTAACCACACCGACCCAGGACATGGTTCTCGGTGTTTATTACCTGACCCTGGAAAAAGAGGGTTCGCTGGGTGAGGGCAAAGTATTCCCCAACCCTGAAGAGGCGATAACCGCTTACGAGCTAGGTTATCTTGGCCTGCATGCCCGAATATTCCTTCCCGCATCCAGCTTTAAAGGGCGAGATTTCTCGCTCCGCAAAAAATACGTTTACACCACTGTTGGCAAGTTGATCTTTAATGAAGTTTTCCCTGAAGATTTCCCTTATATCAATAACGCTGATTTTAGCGATGCACTGCCTGAAAATAGTTTTGTGCCGATCAGAAACCTTGATCCGCAAAAAATTATCAAAGAGCAGGCACGCAACAAGGCCATTAAGAAAGACTTTCTTGCCGAATTGATTGCCCGTTGTTACCGCATGTACGGTAATACAAAGACAGCAGAAATTCTTGATAGGATCAAAAAACTCGGTTTTCATTATGCCACCAGGGCCGGCGTTACTGTTGCCGTCAGTGATATTATTGTTCCACCGCAGAAGCAAGAGATCCTGAAGGCAGCTGAGGAGAAGGTTGAAACAACTGAGGAGCAGTTCGCTCACGGATTGATCACTGAAAAAGAGCGTTATGACAAGGTAATTGAAGTCTGGGGCAAAGCGAAGGAAGATGTAACCAAGGCCCTGATGACTGAATTAGATGAACTTAACCCCATATACATGATGGCTCACTCCGGGGCGCGTGGTAACGAATCGCAAATTACACAGCTTGCGGGGATGCGTGGTTTGATGGCTGACCCTACCGGCAGAATTATAGACATTCCGATCAAAGCTAACTTCCGCGAAGGTCTAACCGTGCTTGAGTACTTTATCTCTACGCACGGCGCCCGTAAAGGTCTCGCTGATACGGCTCTGAAGACTGCTGACTCCGGGTACCTGACCCGCCGCCTGGTTGATGTTGTTCAGGATGTTATCGTGCGTGAAGACGATTGCGGAACCGGACAGTCTATCGGCTTAAGTGAGTTCTTCGACAAAGAAGAAGGCCTTGAAGATGCCGTGAAACGGGTTATTGGCCGCTATACGATGGAACCGGTTTATCACCCTGAATCAGGTGAAGTGCTGATCGAAGCCGAAACCCTGATCACTGAGGAAATGGCCCAGCAAATTGCTGATTTGGGCATTACCGAGGTTCGCTTCCGCTCAGTTCTTACCTGTAAAACCCGTCATGGTGTTTGTGTCAAGTGTTACGGCCGTGACCTGGCCAGTGGTAAGATCGTCAATGTCGGTGAAGCGGTCGGTATTATAGCCGCCCAATCAATTGGTGAACCTGGCACACAGTTAACAATGCGTACATTCCATACCGGTGGTGTTGCCGGCGACGATATTACCCAGGGTCTGCCCCGGGTCGAAGAGCTTTTCGAAGCTCGTAAACCAAAGGGTCAGTCGCTGATCTCCGAAATTGCCGGAGAGGTAGAAGTAATCGAGACCCGTTACAAGCGTGAGATCAGGCTTAACTCAGAGCATGGTGAAACCAGGCTCTACCCGATTCCTTACGGTGCGCGAATTAAAGTTTTGACCGGTCAGGAAGTCGGAGCCGGTGATGAACTGACCGAAGGCTCGATCAACCCGCACGACCTGCTGAAGGTAAAAGGGGTACGTGGTGTGCAGTTGTACCTGCTCAAAGAAGTGCAGTGGGTTTACAATATGCAGGGTGTTGATATTAATGACAAGCATATTGAAATAATCGTTCGCCAGATGCTGAAAAAAGTTAAGGTTGAAGATCCGGGTGATACAGACTTGCTGCCCGGTGGTATGCTTGACAGTTACGTTTTTGACGAGATCAACACCGCCGTGGTTGAAGAAGGTGGCGTTCCGGCAGAGGCCCGGGCCCTGCTGCTTGGTATTACCAAGACATCGCTGGCTACCGAATCTTTCCTTTCGGCAGCATCGTTCCAGGAGACCACCCGTGTTTTAACTGAGGCATCCATTAAAGGGCGCCAGGATCAACTGCTTGGTTTAAAAGAGAACGTTATTATCGGTAAATTAATTCCGGCTGGCACAGGGATGACCCGCTATCGTAATATTGATGTAAGGCCTGTCGGAATGGAACCTGAACCAGAACCGGATAAGAAACTGGTTGCCGATCTCGGTCTCGATAC
>CAYWDA010000081.1:0-7271 GCA_964456945.1 uncultured Syntrophomonadaceae bacterium | reverse complement strand
CAAAGCCTGGTTACAGAGTCCATCATAAAGATTACTTTTGCGCCAAGATCACGGAAATATTCAGCAATTGTTACCGCGACCATTGCACCCATTACTCTTTCAAGCGCGGGCCGATCTGAAGTTGATACCACCACTATAGAACGCTTCAGGCCTTCTTCGCCAAGATCACGCAGCAGGAAATCGCCTACTTCACGCCCCCGCTCGCCGATCATAGCAATAACATTTACATCCGAAGCGCTGTGACGGGCAATCATGCCAAGCAGGGTGCTTTTACCTACACCGCTGCCGGAAAAAATGCCTACCCGCTGACCTTCACCGCAGGTCATCAGACCGTCTATCGCTTTAACCCCGGTCGGCAGCACTGCATCTATCGTCCGCCTTTCCATGGGGTTGGGTGGACTATTGTTAACCGTGCACTCCTCACCCTCGGTGGGACCGAGCGCAGGAAGCCCACTTTCAAGCAGATTGCCTAAACCGTTTAGCACCTTTCCCTTAAGACGATCACAAATTCTGAGAGAAAAACTTTTTCCGGTCGGTTCGACGACACAACCCGGAGCAATACCCTGTAAATCACCAAGCGGCATTAAAAGTGAACACTTTTCCCGAAACCCGACCACCTCGGCTACAAAAGTAGCGCCACTGGTAGAGTGAATATGACATATTTCACCGATAAAGGGACGGACACCACTGACTTCAATGACCAGGCCGATAACCTGCCGCACCTTGCCTTTTACCTTACCACCGGGAAAGGCCGTAAGCGTAGAGAGGTACTTACCATTGCTGGTTTCAGTGCTTGCCATAAGCGCTATCGTCCTCCTCAATCAGCTTAGCTTCTTCCTTGCGTGCTACCTGTAGCAGAGTCTTTTCCAGCGCTTCTTTTTCTTCTTCAATCAAATACTCGGCTACTCCGCTTTCAGATTCAATACGGCAACTACCCTTGGCCAGTTGTGAATCGGTAAGAACTTCGAGTTTGACGATCTCTTTAAATTCTTCCTTGAGCCTGTCACTGAAACCAACACAGGCATCTAAGTCAGCAGGGTTAACATAAAGATCTACCTGTTCCCCGCCATTTAGCATATTCATAGTTTCGCGAACAATTGCCGTAACCGTTTCAGGTGCCACACTAAGCTGTGTGCGAACCAGTCTTTCTGAAACAGCCAGGGCCAGTTCAACAATCTTAGTTTCCGATGAGGCTATAATCTCCTTTGCTCGCTGACGTGCTTCACGAAGACTAAGCTCCGCTTCTTTCAACTTGTTAGCAGCGCTTTCACGCATCGTACGGCACTCATCTTCCGCTTTCGTTTTGCCCTGCTCATAACCGTCATGGATACACTGCTGAAGTTTTTCTTCTAATATTTTTTCCGCACGAAGATCGTAGGTTTCTTCAGCCTGATCTGATCCGAATTCTCCACTGTCCGGGTGCGAAGCAGCGGTAAAGTCAGTTTGCGGCGCAGGGATGTTAAGTTTAGGTTTAGGCTTAGGCTTAGGCTTTTCCTCACTCCAAAAAATAAGCTTTTCACGGCTGACAGCATGAGTCACAGGCTGTGCCAGATCACGCTCTAGAGAAAGTTCACCCTGCTGATTCACTTCAGAGAATATGCGCCCTGAGCCATAAGAACAATCGCCACAAATCTGCGGCTTTTTGTAAACATTCTTAAGCGATAATCGCATCGTCGCCACCCCTGGAGATAATAATCTCTCCGCTTTCATCCAGCCGCCTGATTACAGCAACAACGCGCTGCTGAGCTTCTTCAACTTCACGCAGTCTGACCGGTCCCATGAATTCCATATTTTCATGAAGTATTTCGCCGGCCCGTTTCGAAATATTTTTAAAGATTCGTGTTTTAACCTCATCACTGGAGCCTTTCAAGGCCATGGCAATATCGTTATTATCAAGGTCACGGACAATTCTCTGAATTGAAGCGTCGTCAAGATTAACAATGTCATCAAAGATGAACATCTGCTGCCTGATTGTTTCAGCCAACTCAGCATCATCCTTCTCCAGCTCTTCAAGGATCAACTTTTCAGTTCCACGGTCGACGTTGTTTAAGATTTCAACTAGAGCGCTGATACCGCCAGCGGTGGTAAAATCCTGCTGAAAGATCGTTGAAAGGCGTTCTTTCATCACACTCTCGACGCCCTTAATGATCTGTGGTGAAGTCCGCTCCATTAGTGCAATACGCCTTGCTATATCACTCTGAATATCCTGTGACAACTCTGATAAAACCATTGCCGCCTGATCGGCATCCAGATAAGAAAGAATAAAGGCAATGGTTTGCGGATGCTCCTGGCTGATCATATTGACCAGCTGCTTGGCATCGGCATTTCTGATAAACGTAAACGGCTTTACCTTGCTTGATTCCCGCAGTCGTTTCATTAAATCAGAAGCTTTTTGCGGGCCAAGGGTTCTTTCTAATATCTCTTTGGCATAATCGTAACCACCATTAACCATGTACTGCTGTGCTTCATGGATGGCCACAAATTCATTAACAATATCATCAAGCTGCTCACGATCTACCCGGGTGGTGTTGGCAATCTCCATGCTGATCTTTTCAATGTCAGATTCGTTAAAATGCTTTAAGATACCGGCAGACATATTGGGACCAATAGCCAGGAGGAAGACTGCTATTTTTCTAAGACCGGATACTTTTTTGGTTGCGATCATTGCAGCTTACTCCTCTGCCAACCAGGTTTTTAGCAGGCTGGCAACACTCTCAGGTTCGTCTTTAGCCAGTTTGCGAATTGCCTGAGCTTTAGACTCAGTTTCCCCGGGCTCGATTATGTCCGCCTGCTGTTGGGCTTGTTTGCGCAGGTGATCTTCAAGAGATAGTGCATCTAACTCTTCTTCTTCTTCGAGACGGCGTGCCCTGGCTCTCATTACAAAAAATAGAGCCAGCAAGGCCAGAAGTAGAACTGCAGCGCCGATAATCGTCCACAACAGGGGGGTTGCAGTTACTTCCGGTATCAAGCCTCCCTGATCTGAATCAAGATCGCCAAGCCAACTGGTATCGAAAGGAAGCAGTTGAACACTTACCGTGTCACCCCTGTCAACATCTAAGCCAATAGCCGAGTTGACCAGATCAATTACCTGTTCTTCCAGGAAAGGATCATTGCCGGGATTATCGATAATAACCGCTGTGGAGAGGCGAATAACCTGCCCAGGGGCCGCGGCGATATATTGCCTGGTTTCACTAACTTCATAGTTCACAATCTCTTCTGTACGTTCATAAGTTGATTCCCCACCGCCGTCCACCACTGCGGCCTGGCCGGGAATATTCGGTTCACCAACTTCTCCTCCCGGGGCGGCCATATTTTCAGAGCGCTCCTCTATGCGGTGCGTGGAACGGGTGACCGGATTATCATCAAAGACAACTGTGGTTGTTTCCCTGGTGTCAAAATCAAGATCTGCTGAAACCATGGCCACGGCCTTACCCGGGCCATAAACCTGCTCCAGAATCGATCGCAACCTTCTTTCAAGCTCTGTTTCAAATTTCCTTTTCATTTGAAGCTGCCCTTCTAGCATGGTTGAGGCTGACATTCCATCAAGGGCAGCAAAAGCATCATAGAGGATGTTGCCGCCTGAATCGATAATGGTAACATTTTCAGGTTTCAAACCCTCAACACTTCCGGCTACCAGGCTTAAAATACCACGAACCTGGGCTTCACTTAAAGAAGCCAGGGGGCGTAGCTTTAAAAATACTGAAGCGGAAGGATCTTTCTTTTCACGGATAAAGAGGCCCTCTTCGGTGATTACCAGGTGTATCCTGGCCTGCTCGACGGCATCAATACTGGTGATTGTGCGCCTTAGTTCCTCTTCCAGGGCAATCTGCCACTGCACCCGGCGCTCAAAATCACTGGCTACCAAACCTCCGTTTTCAAAGAGAGCAAAACCGATTCCCTGGGCATAAAGATCGGGGGAAAGGGAAAGTCGCAGGCGATCACGCTGATCACTGGGCACAAGAATAGTAGTACCATTGTCGGCCAGTTCATAGGGAACCACCATCTCGTCTAGAGCCGCGGCGATTTCGTTAGCCTGCATAGGATCCAGGCGGTTAAATAAAACATCCATCTGAGGTGGGGCAGATCGGCTAATAGATAATACCGCTATTAATAACAGTGCTAATGACCCTACCGCAAGAATACCGATGCGGGCAGGAGGACGCAGTCCACTCCAAAGTCGGATAAGGTATCCGCGATCTACCGTTTCAGCAGTTCTTTCAAAATTATCATCGGCCAAGGCTACACCCCATAATTATATGTACTAATAATTTCATAGAAAGCAGTTCAAGATAAAAAGCAAATACAGGTCGATTTAAATCTGCATTCGTGACACTTCCTGGTAAGCCTGAAGCACCTTGTTGACAACCTGAACTGTCAGCTGCAAACTAAGCTGGGCCTCTTGAGCCTTAATCATTACCTGGTGGAGGTTTTGCAGATCGCCGGTCAACATATCATTTGTAGCTTGACTTGATTCAACCTGCAGCTGATTTACCTGCCCTAAAACTCCACGCAAGGTATCGGCAAATGTCTGTTCAGCTTCAACCTGCTCTCTGCCTTGCCGTACAAAGTCACGGTCAATAAAAGGTTGCGGTTTGTTAACGATATTTTCAATCAAAGAGTTATTCCCCCTTAGCGACCGATTTCCAAAGCTTTGCTGTAAAGGCTCTTGGCAGTTTGAATTGCCGTTACGTTAGCCTCATATGAACGCTGGGCGGTAATCATATCGGTCATCTCTTTCGCCAGCTCCACATTCGGGTAGGCGACAAAACCGTCTTCACGGGCATCGGGGTGTTCAGGGTCAAAAACCAGCATAGGGTCACGGTGATCAGCAAGAATGCGATCGATGCGCACACCCTGGCCCCGGGAGGAAGCGGAAACTTCACGACTGGGAACAAAAGGTTTTTCAATCAACCTGCGGCTGCGGCTCTCAGCCAGATCTTCGGCAAAAGTAACAGTGCGCCTGCGGTATGGACCTCCTTCAACAGTCCTGGTAGTATTCATGTTAGCCAAGTTTCCGGCAATGATGTCGAGACGGGTTTTTTCAGCCGTCAAGGCTGAGCCTGAAATGCGAAAATCAGGAAACATACTCAATGGTTAACGCCTCCCTTCGTTGATGACGAAGCGCCAGTTATCAAAGCGTCCGTTTAATCTCTGCACATAAGCATTATAACGAAGCTGATTGCTGACCATGTTCAGCATATCTCTTTCAATATCAACATTGTTACCGTCAATTCTTCTGACGGTAACTTGATCTGTCTTGATCTGTGGGGCAAGATCCGGGGCAGGCGGTAAGGGAAAATGCCTTTCATGAGTTCGGGCTAAGGGAGAATCCATTTGCTTACGAGCTTGCAAAAGCTGGTCTTCAAATGATACATCACTGCGCTTAAAATTGGGAGTGTTTAAGTTGGCCAGATTGTTTGCGGTCACTTGATGGCGCAAAGAGGCTGCATCAAGACCCTTTATGAGCAACGACATAGTATCATCACGGAAAAAAGACACTTTACATACCCCCATCCACAGTTAAGATCAAAAAGAGGCTGCTGCTGAGGCTGCCTCTTGGTTATAGCCTGGGTTTATCTCCCAATAACTAAAGACCGGCAACCTGGCAATCCGGTAAAACGGACCCACGGTTTTGCGCCCCCGCATTACTACGAGTTTGCCTTTAACAGTCTTACACATCTGCATTATAGCAGAGTAACAATTAGCCGGTCAAGAATTTTATTACTGATTCTTACTATTTACAATAATTAATTAACAATTATTGACCGGACATTACTAATTCTACATTTTTTTTGTATTTCCTGCTTTGTGCCAATATTTATTATTTGAAGTTGTTTGTTAGCAGTTAAAGGAGTGGCGTAATCGTTAATGTGGATAGCCGGGTCAGGTGCTTCGAGTTTTAGCAGTTTTTTTTGAGGAATATTTCTGCAGGTTTTTCTAAGGCGAAATAGGCCTTTAAAGCTTTCCGGCCAAGATTTATTTGTTCAATGCCGGCACCGGTATGGTTGAACAGTTCCTGAAATAAAAGACCATTCTCTTCGCGGCTGCACCGCACTTCTTTTAGCAGGCTAATAACCTGATTGGTGTATAGTGAATCATATTCCTCGCTGAGAGGAAAAAAAACTGATAACTTCTCGATCAGCTGCTGGATTGTATCCCCGGTTAGCTGGAGTTCGGATTGATCAATTGCCTTGATTGCCCGGCGCTCTGCTGCCAGCAAGACCCTTAAATCTTCCAACAGTGCCAGGGGGCAATTACCAGCAGGCTGCTGCTTGTCAACCAAAACCAGGTTATGTTGCACTAAGGCTTTTCCCACCTTTCTTCACGCTGTTCTGATCAGTTCTCCGGTCCGGCTATCGTGTCGAGCGGAACGCGCATATCTTCACAGCGATGAGGTACGATCATCTGCTTACCGCGTCGCTGTGCTACATTAATCAAAATCGGCGCAGCCAGATTTGTGAAAAGTTGTTCCCCTTCCAGGGTTACTGTTGTAAATATAACCAGGTCCTGATCTTTTTTTAACATCAGATCCCGGCGGTCATTGCGTTCTAAGTTTACACTGTAACGCGGGAAAAAAGGCAGCGGATCAACCAGGATCATGCCTATTGTTGGATCTTCTGCTGCAATGAGCATGGCAAAAAGCCTGTTATCAGGTACCGGCTCAATTAAAAAACGGCGGTAAAGCTCCAAACCCGGAATGCCCCGGGGAAAAGTGAATTCGACTAATTTTCGCTGGCTGCTTTCCACGGCGGTTTGTTCGGCCGACATAGCTAAGCCTCCCATTCGGTTTATTGTTAGCGCAGATAATCGACCAGACTGGGCTGCAACATCATTGAAGCAGTAGAGAGCGCAGCCTTATAAGCACTTTCCTGCATCTTAAATTCAGAAATTATGTAGGCAAGATCAATATCTTCTATGTTCGAGCGAACTTCACGCAGGTAAAGGTTCTCACTGAAAAGGGTATTGTGCATTGCTTCGACCCGGTTCGAACGGGCACCAACCTGGGCCAGCTTCTCCAGAAAATGATTAACAGCATCATCCATCTTTGCCAGGGCGCTGTCGCCTAAGGCTTCGCGATCATTATCCATCAGGGCCCAGTATACATCAATAACCGCTTCAAATACCTGCTGGTTTTCACCAAAAGCTTTATCACCGCTCAGGTTCATGGTCATCTCCTGGTGCGGGCTGATTTCCTGAATGCGATCATTATTATCCCCGTAGTAAACCGGGAAACCAAGGCTGTCGTAGGAGAAGGTCAGGGCCGGTTCGGA
>CAYWDA010000080.1:0-4161 GCA_964456945.1 uncultured Syntrophomonadaceae bacterium | reverse complement strand
CGGAATCTTTCCGCCGCCCCCTGGTGCATCGACTACAAAGGTCGGCACGGCAAGCCCGGTGGTATGACCGCGCAGGTTTTCAATAATCTCTATCCCTGCGGCAACCGAGGTACGGAAGTGCTCAATGCCCTGCGAAAGATCGCACTGGTAGATATAGTAGGGCTTCACACGGATTCTCATTAACTCTTGAACCAGTTTCTTCATCACCTGTGGGCAGTCATTGACCCCGGCGAGTAGAACCGACTGGTTGCCGAGCGGAATGCCGGCATTGGCCAGGCGCGCACAGGCTGCTTCGGCCTCAGGTGTGATCTCTTTGGGATGGTTAAAGTGAGCATTGAGATAGATAGGATGATATTTCTTTAACATCTCGCATAGTTCGTCAGTAATGCGCTGGGGCATTACCACCGGGGTGCGGCTGCCGAAACGAATCATCTCAACGTGAGGTATGGCACGCAAACTTTTCAGGATATGTTCAATCAGATCATCACCGATCAGCAGACCATCGCCGCCGGAAATCAAAACATCTCTAACCGCCGGGGTGCGGCGCACATATTCAATGGCTGCATCGATATGCTCACGGGTGCTCGCCTTATCGGTAGCGCCGGCCATACGGCGGCGGGTGCAGTGTCGGCAATACATTGAGCACTGGTCGGTAACCAGCAGCAGAACCCGGTCGGGGTAGCGGTGGGTCAGGCCCGGCACCGGCGAATCGACATCTTCGTGCAGGGGGTCGGCCATATCGGATTTGGACCAGTGTGTTTCAAGCGCCGAGGGTACAGCCTGTTTACGCACGGGGCAGTTAGGGTCTTTCGGATCGATCAGTGTTGCGTAATAGGGTGTTATCGCCATGCGGAAATGCTGCAGGCATTTTTCAACACCTTCTGCTTCTTCAGCGGTCAGTTCGATAACCTGCTTCAGTTGTTCAAGGGTGGTGATGCGATTGCGCACCTGCCAGCGCCAGTCGCTCCATTCCTCTGGGGTGGCATCTTTCCATAAGGGTATTTCCCGGTAATCACGCATAATTGTTGCTCCTCTCATCGTGACACGTATTTGATAAACGCTACGGGCACGGCAAACCGTGGCCCAAGTGAACTATATTTGGAGCCTTCTGAATAACCCAGATAAACCAGCAAATACTTTAAGTTTATTTATTCAAGGGTAGCTCGTAAGCAATTGAATCGCTTGTAAAACCGAGCTTCTCGTACATTTTCCGGGCGGGATAATTGCTGTTGAGGGCGTTTAATTCTAACCGGTTGAGATTTTGTTTTCTGGCGGCGGCAATAACGTGGTTTAAAAGGTGGAGAGCAGTTCCACGCCCCCGGTAAGCGGGGTCGACTATCACATCTTCGATATGGCCGTACCAGTTGTCATTCCAGGTAGAATAATGCCCCAGGTGCAAACTGGCAGTGCCGGTTACCACCCCTTCGATGAGGATGATGAAGATCAGTACTTTTGTCGGGTGCTCTACGGCGAAGCGAAAACTGCTTTGCAATACTGCGGGAGCGGCATTTTTATGATAAATATTAAGCAGCATGGTCCAGAGGCGGCATACAGCTTCTTCGTCGGACAGTGTGGCAACTCTTACTTCCATGAAAAAGTCCCTTTCCGGGTCTTTTGCTCCCCACCGTATTGTATCAAATAAAGGCAATCCGGGTAAATAGTTATTTCTGAACGGAACTGTATGAGCGCAACTTGAACAATTTGCGTACAGCGGTACAGTTAATACCGTCCTTTGCGGATTCTGTTGCAGGTAATGGCAACAGTTCAGCTTCAGCCCTCCGCTTAGACTGCCCGAGAAATTCGCCATCCGTGGCTCAGTTCTCGGCGGCCCGCCTCCATGCGGGCCGGTCGACAGGAGTTCGACCGCCGAGTGGAGTTCAGGATGAACTCATCCCTCGGGAAGCCCTGGTGGAAGGCTGCAACTAAGCCGTCTCATTTCCTGCTTGAGCGAGTCGCGCGTGATAGTTTCGTCGCCGATCTGGCGTAGTACGGTATTAATTGTAGTGTAGTTGAGTATAATATGCGCTTAAGAATTGTACGCGTAGAAGCCGACCCTAAGGTCGGCTTCTACTATTTTCTTTAAGCCCGGAAAGCTATTTCACTTTCCGCCGGCTTAGAAATCACGTTCTTACTTCTTGCTTGCTGCGATAATTTCTGCACTGCCAGTTGGCTTACCAACAAGCTTGACAAAGACAACCAGGGCAACCAGACCGAGGATAATCGAGATTACCGGGTGCACGCCGAGGCCGGCTGGGATAAAACCAAACACGCCGGAGACGACTGCTGCGGTAAGAGCGTAAGGAATCTGGGTACGTACGTGGTCAATATGGTCAGAACCGGCACCGGTCGAGGAAAGAATCGTGGTGTCGGAAAGTGGCGAGCAGTGATCGCCGAAGATAGCTCCGGTTAAAACTGCGCCCAGGGTCGGAATCAGGAAGGCTTCGCCACCGATAGCTGCTGCGATCGGCAGGGCCAGCGGAATCACAATACCCATAACACCCCAGGAGGTTCCCATGGCAAACGCCATGAAGCAGGAAATGATAAAGATCAACAGCGGCAGGAAAGTTGCCGTAATACCAGAGCGTTCTACCAGCCCAACCAGGTAATCGGCAGCGCCGAGTTCACCGGAAATGTAGCTGAGAGCCCAAGCCAGAACTAAAATAATGAGGGCCGGGAAAACTGATTTAGCCCCATTAATGATCGTATCAATCGCTTCCTGCAGCGGTACGAGGCGCTGAGCAAGAACCATTATCAGAGTTACCAGGGCACCGAGGCTGGAAGACCAAAGCAGCACGACGCTGGAATCAGCATCGCCGAAGGCAGCCATCAGGCCAACTTCAGGTCCATTACCGGCATAGTAAAGGCCAACAAATGTTGCCGCAAGAATAACGACAATTGGTATAACAAAGTTAAACCAGCGCAGTGGTGTGCCTTCTGCCGGCTTCAGCAGTTCGGTATCTGTTGCCGAAAGGGGCTCTGCGCCTTCACGCAATAACAGACCGGTAGTGCGGGCCCTGACTTCAGCATTATACATTGGGCCGTAGTCTTTCATGGTGATAGAAAGAATCAGCACGAGGGCCAGGGCGAAGATGCTATAAAAGCGGTAAGGAATGGTTTGCAGGAAGATCAGATATACAGGAACTTCTTCCTGGCCGATAGCGGCAAAACCTTCACCAATTACACCCAGTTCGAAACCGATCCAGGTTGAAATCAGGGCGAAAGTAGCAACAGGTGCTGCTGTGGAGTCAATAATGTAGGATAGTTTTTCCCTTGAGATTTTCAGGGAGTCGGTAATCGGGCGAGCCGTATTACCGGCAATGATACAACTGGAGTAATCATCAAAAAAGATAATCATCCCCATTAACCAGGCAGAAAGCATGCCGCCACGGGCGGTCTTTGCTTTACTGGTCAGTGCATCAGCAATAGCCTGCGCACCGCCGGCCTTTGTAACGAGGCCCAGGGTACCCGGCAATGATCATGGTAAAGATCAGAATTGCCGCATACCAGGGGTCAGCTGCGCTTTCTAACATGTAGGTGTCGATTGAGCGGAAGAATCCGGCAACCGGACTGCCATGAAGAAAACTGGCCCCAAGCCATACTGCGAGAAAAAGAGATACGATAACCTGGCGGGTAGCAATGGCCAGCACAATAGCTAAAAGCGGTGGTAAAATAGATAAAAAGCCGTACTCCATAAGTAAAATTCCTCCTATCGTTTATTCAGCCCCGAAAGGCAATAAAACCGATGAACCCTTAATACTTAGAAAGAACCTCCTTTCCGGTTCGATACTTTATAAGTATTACGTGTTAAATTTCTCCACTGAAATAAATATTCCTGCATAAGAAAGCTACTTTTCTACCAAATACGGGAAATTAATTGTATAATAACAGGGATGTTCTATGTAAGCTAACCAAATGGTGGTGTAAAAAAGGATGCCTGTCGCTTTTAACTGGTTAGATATAACAATCGCTATTTTTCTGCTGTTTAGCCTGCTGCAGGGAATCAGGGCGGGCTTAATCAGAAGCATCTTTACGATAGCCGGCATAGCGGTGGGCCTGACCGTAGCCATAAAGTATTACGCGGTGATCGGTGGCATAATTCTGCAATATGTTGATCTGCCCCAGCTTATCGCTGACTCCTTAGCTTTTATTGCTCTTTTCTCA
>CAYWDA010000079.1:0-1940 GCA_964456945.1 uncultured Syntrophomonadaceae bacterium | reverse complement strand
AAGATCAGGGATGAGGTCGGGGCCAGGCATAATGTTGCCTGTATTGGTCCGGCCGGTGAGAACCTGGTCAAATATGCGGCAATCATGAATGATTTCAGCCGGGCAGCCGGACGCTGCGGTCTTGGGGCAGTAATGGGTTCAAAGAATTTAAAGGCTATAGCTGTAAAAGGAACAATCAGAACGCCAATCAGCGAACCTGAAGAGTTTAAAACGCATTCTAAAAAGCAGTTTGAACTAATGGACGAAGCGATGATGAAGATGGCCATGCAGGCTTTTGGCACAAGCGTCGTTCTCGACCTGGTCAATGTGCGCGGCGGTTTTCCGACCCGTAACTGGCAGAGTGGCGTATACGAGCAGGCAGATGACATCAACGGACCGGCCATTTCGGATAATATTCTAACCCGCAACGTGGCCTGTTTTGCCTGCCCGATTGCCTGCGGGCGCGGAACAGAAATCAGGAAGGGTAAATATGCGGGTAACAAGGGCGAAGGGCCGGAGTATGAAACTGTTGGCACTTTTGGCGGAATGTGCTTTGTGAATGACCTGGAAGCAATCACCATGGCCGGTTACCTTTGTAATGATTACGGTATCGATACAATCTCGGCCGGCAGCACGATTGCTTTTGCCATGGAATGTTTTGAAAAAGGAATTCTCACTGAAAAAGAGACAGGTGGTTTACCAATAAAATTCGGAGACCCCGACATTATAGTTGATCTCGTTCACCTGATCGCCATGCGGGAAGGGTTTGGAGATCTGCTGGCCGAAGGGTCAATGCGTATGGCCGAAAAATTAGGGCAGGGCAGCGAACACTTTGCCATGCATGTTAAGGGCCTTGAACTGCCGGCGTATGACAGTCGTGCTGTGCAGATGACCGGCCTGACTTATGCAACGGCCAATCGTGGTGGTGATCACGTCACGGCTTATGTGCAGGGCCCCACTTTTTCAGATGTTCCCTTTCTGATCGTGGAGGACAGTGAAATCAAGGATCCTTTCATCGCGGACCCGGAGGAAGTTTTTGTAGCGCGTGATCTTGAAGATATGCTCACTACTTTTGACTGTGTCGGTGCCTGCAAATTTATGGGAATGTGCCTCAATGCCGATGACTGGGTTAAGCTGGTCAACCTGGTTACCGGTTGGGGACTGAGCACCGCCGAGTATAAGCAGTCCGGAGAGCGGGTTTATAACCTGGCCCGTGCCTTCAGCAACCGCGAAGGTTTGACCGCGGCAGGCGATACTTTGCCACAGCGACTGCTCAGTGAACCGCTGCCCGACGGACCGGCAGAGGGCCACGTTAATCAGCTTCCTGTTCTGCTCGACCGCTACTACCAGTTACGCGAGTGGGACAAAGAAAGCGGAAAGCCGACAGCGGAAAAACTGCGCGAGCTTGGACTGGATGAAGTTGTTTCAGTTCTCTGGCCATAACCTGGGGAGGGATTAATGGTGACCAATCTGGAAGATAAAAGACCGTGGCTTCAGAGCTATAAACTGGGGCCTTACAAACTGGAGCACAGCCTGGAACCGTACCCGGAAGTAGCGCTCTACTCTATACTTGATCAGGCTGCTGAAAAGTATCCCGGATCAACGGCCGTTGATTATTATGGCGAGCGTTTTACCTACCGCGAACTTAAAGCTTATGCTGACAGCCTGGCTAACGCTCTGGCTGCTCTCGGCGTGAAAAAAGGTGATAAGGTTGCTACTATTTTGCCAACCTGCCCCCAGTATATTATTGCCACTTTCGCTATCCTCAAAGCAGGCGCCACCCATGTGCCCTGCAGCATTTTGCACAAAGAGAGAGAACTGGAATATGAAATCGGTGAGTCGGGTACAGTTGCTGTTGTTTGTCTTGAAGAGCAGTTGGCTATGCTGCGCAGCGTTAAAGCAAAAACTAAGCTGAAAGATATTATTGTAACAGCGCTGACCGACTACACACCGGCTGAGAA
>CAYWDA010000078.1:0-1871 GCA_964456945.1 uncultured Syntrophomonadaceae bacterium | reverse complement strand
TGTCGAGGGGGAAGCACTGCTGATGCGTTTAGAGATGGCCGGTATCTATGTATCAAGCGGCTCATCCTGTGCTTCGCAGGCCCTTAAGTCTTCCCACGTCTTGACGGCCATTGGTCTGCCGCCTGAAAAGGCCCAGGGGTCTTTACAGTTAAGCTTGGGCTCGACCAGCAACGCCGCCGATATTCCCTATATAACCGCGCAGTTGGGCCAGGTGGCTGAACTGCTGCGTAATATGTCTCCGCTTTACCACCAGTACCTGAAGGAGGAGAAAAATAATGCCGGAATACAGTGAAAAAGTAATGGACCATTTTTCCAAACCGCGCAATGTGGGCGAAGTCAGTGAGCCGGATGGTGTCGGCGAAGTTGGTAATCCTGTCTGCGGCGATATGATGAAGTTTACAATCAGGGTTAAAGATAACCGTATTGAAGATGTAAAGTACCTAACCTTTGGCTGCGGTGCCGCTATTGCCGTATCGAGCATGGTTTCTGAAATGGTGAAGGGTAAAACCCTTGAAGAAGCGTTGCAGGTTACCAACAAACAGGTCGCTGAAGAGCTTGGCGGGCTGCCTGGCAATAAAATGCACTGCTCTAACCTTGGCGCTGAAGCTTTGCATAAAGCGATTGAAGATTACATGGAGAAAGAAAAAACGACGGTAAAAAGTGGTTCCTGAACTCAGGAATTGATTATACTTACTGCTTTTTGAAAGGGAGGTTTACCAATGAGTAAAGACAACCTGAAGGTAGAAAAATCTGCATCTTGCAGTTGCCCGTTTTGTGATGAACCGGCCTGTCCGGATCCAACCGATGAACAGTACAGGTGTAAGTCTGATCAAAAAGTGAATATGCACCTGGTCGATTGTGTTGGCCTTTACTGCCCGGTACCGGTTATGCGGGCGAAGGAAGAGATTGATCAGCTAAATGACGGTGACATGATGGAGCTGATTGCCGATGACCCGGCTTCAGCGGAAGATATTCCCCGCTGGGCCAAGCGAGCCGGACACCTGTTGGTTGCAATGAGACAGGATGGCGAAGAATATCATTTCCTGGTACAAAAAGGAAAAGGGGAGGAATCTTAAAATGGCAGAGGCGAAAAAAATTCTTTATGTGCAGACGAGTGGAACGGATACACCGGAACGTCTTTATTCACCACTAATCTTAGCCCAGACGGCTAAGGCGATGGGTGTTGAAGCAACTGTTTATTTCTTAGGGCTTGGCTTAAGGAACCTGGTAAAGGCCGAAGCAGCGAAAGTTAAGATTGGCGAGTTTCCAACGCTTCTTGAGGTGCTGCAGCAGACCGCTGACCAGGGTATCAAGATTATGGCCTGCCAGCAGAGCATGCAGCTCTTCGGCGGCGAAATTAAGGCCGAGCATCTTTTTGAGGGGGCGACAATCGCCGGGGCAGCAACTTTAAACGATCTTGCTCTTGAGGCTGATACAGTGCTCACGTTTTAAATAAAAAAATTTGTCGTCCGGAAGGATTTCTTAAAACTATGCCGAATTATAACTGGCGTAGCATGGTAGGACGGCAGGGTTAGTCGAAAATATTTGCCGGCCGCAAGGTCGGCTTATTTTTGCTGAACAATACTCCCGTCGGAGTATTTATTTTTGCCCTGACCTAAATCTAAAGTAACTCTTTCAAGGAGGAATATATGGTGAAGAAATTAATCTTGATTGTAACGCTGGTAATACTAATGGCTTTGGTGGCCGGTTGTGGTAGCGATGAACCGGTTGGTGATCCGGCGGTCGATTCGGACGGCACTCCGCCTGCCGACGATGCGCAGGTTTACGAATTTACTCTTGCTCATTTTTTCCCCGCTGTTCACCCGGCTGAGACCGAACTTGTCCAGGGCTGGGCTGCAGCGCTTGATGAA
>CAYWDA010000077.1:0-1994 GCA_964456945.1 uncultured Syntrophomonadaceae bacterium | reverse complement strand
TGTTTTTCCAGTTTATCTTTCTAAGCTAATATTTACTGGTTGTTTTCTTCTTCAGCTTCGCTCTCACCTGTTACATTATTTTCAGTTTCTGTTGCTTTATTACTTGCTGTAGTTGTTGCATTATCGACTGGTGTTCCAAGGTATTCGGGCAGTTTCATGCCAGCCATATCGAATAGATCGTGCAGCGGGGGTAATGACTTGAACAGGCCGGAGAGGAAGTTTGCCGTTGCCGGTTGTCCGTCTTTACCGCCGAGACTGTCCCAAACGGTAACTTTATCAATCTTAATATTCTTAATCGCTTCAACCTGAATCGTGACCAGGTCAACTATTTTTTCTGCCAGCATTAACTTTACAGCATCATTGGCTTCTCCGCCGGCGGCATTTACAATTTCCTTATAACCTTCAGCTTGCTTGGTCAGCAGTTCTTTAATCCCTCTTGCCTGGGCATCGAGTTTGGAAAAAATGGCATCTGCCTCACCCCGGGCTTCGCGCCGGTTCTTTTCTGCTTCCGCTTCTGCCGCTATTTCAATCATTCTTTGTTCAATTTCAGCTTCTACAATCATATCAGCCTCTTGCGTGGCTTTCTCCAGGGTTGCTCTCGCTATTTCCGCGCTCTCTTCAGCGCTGTAAGCCTCTTCAAGCGCTTTGGCAGACTGAACCTTTTCTGCTGCAGTAGCTCTTTTCAGAGCCTCTGCTTCACGTTCGCGGCGTAAGGAGTCAGAATCGGCAATAATGATCTTGGTTTTATTTTCACCTTCAACCGCCTTGGCGTTAGCCTCGGCTACTTTAATTCGTTCTTCGGTTTGGGCATTGGCTTCACCGATAGAACCATCGCGATCTTTTTCGGCCACGCTTTTCTTGGCATCGTTGATTGCCTTGGCGGCGGCTTCTTTACCGAGCGCTTCGATATAACCCGATTCATCTTTGATATCAGTGACATTTACGTTGATCAAACGCAGGCCAATTTTCTTCAATTCGCCTTCAACGTTATTAGAAACGGCCGCAAGGAATTTATCACGGTCGTTATTGATCTCCTCAATATTCATAGTTGCGACTACAAGACGCAACTGGCCGAAAATAATATCCCTGGCTAAATCCTGAATTTCTTCCAGCTTTAAACCTAAGATGCGTTCGGCAGCATTCTGCATAATTCCCTCTTCAGTCGAGATACCGACCGTAAAACGGGACGGAACATCAATACGGATATTCTGGCTGCTTAAAGCCTTGGTCAGGTTCACCTCGATAGAAATAGGGGTTAAATCGAGATATTTGTAACCCTGGACAACGGGCCAGATAAAAGCGGCTCCCCCGTGAATACACCTGGCGCTACGCTGAACTCCGCCGCTTTTCCCGACCCGGCCGTAGACGACCATGATTTTATCAGAGGGGCACTTTTTGAAGCGGCTCAGCACAGCAATAAATGTGGTGAACAAGATCATAGCCATAACAGTGGTCAGCATAACACTACCAAAACCCATCCAGATCAATCCTCCCCGTGTGGCTTAACTATTAAAATATTGCCATCAATGCCTGTAACGGTGACCAGGCTGCCCGTGGGTATACTCTTTTTACCTGAAGTAACCGCTGTAACTTCAACGTAGCGTTCCTGGATCAGAACATTAACCTTCCCTTCACCGCCGCCCTTAGGCGGGATGGTCAGGTAGACCTCTGCGGTTTTGCCGATTGCATTTTTATTGTCAACGTTGCCTTTGGACTGTAGCTTTGAGATTCCATAAAAAAAATAGGCGATGGCGAACATGGCCAGCAGTCCGGCAAAGACGGAAATTACCAGGGCTATAGCCGTCGAAGTGTTGTTGTCAGCCAATACTACTCCTGTCCAGCCGAAAATAGCCAAAAAGGCCAGGGCGCCGCGAATTGAAAAGAACTTGAGGCCATCAGTTTCAACCCCGTCACCATCCACCTCACCATCAGCATCGTCAAAATCAAGTTCTTCTCCGCCGAACAGCCCCAAAATTGAACCGACACTCTGCAGG
>CAYWDA010000076.1:0-4242 GCA_964456945.1 uncultured Syntrophomonadaceae bacterium | reverse complement strand
ATTATTCAAGGCAACGGTGTAGATGATCAGATCGGCTAAGGGAACTGCTACACCTTTTTTCCGCAGAGCAGAGCCAATATCCCCAGCATCAACCCAGTCCCGGTCAGAAATCGCTATACAGGGAAGGCCTGCCATGACCATTGAAAAAGCCGATTTTTCACTCTCTGTTTTTATACCCTGGATTAGCTCTGTTAAGATCGGCCCCGCCAAATGAACCTCGAAATCAGATTGATCGTGAATAATCTTTGCCGCGGCTTCGTTGCCTTTGAAATACTCAATCCAGATAGAAGTATCAACGATCACTTTATTCATCGTGAACTGTCCCTTAATTTACTGATTGCTTCTTCGTCGAACTCAACGTTGCCGACAAGCTCTTTTAATTTTTCCATTCTTTTCATCCTTAAAGCATCCCTTAAAGCCGCTTCGATAGATTTTGAACGAGAATCAGCTTTATAGACTGTTTCTGCTTCGCGGATTAGTTGATCATCTATATTAATAGTTGTGCGCATTAGTGAATAACTCCTAATCATAATATTTATGCATCACTATTAAAAATACTATTAAAGGATAATGTCAATTATTCTTTAACCCATTCTTCCAGGCTGAGGCACTCTACCGGGCAGTCTTGAAAATCTTTCTTGTTTCGTGTAACAATAAAATCAATACCACCGGCCTTAGCGCACTGCACAAGCAAGGCATCTTCGTAGTCAGGCATATCAAGCTTAAAGGCACCGATGATATCGCTTGCGGTTACGCTCATTATCTTAATAAAGCCAAACATGTTCTGCAGGTGTTCCCTGATTTGATCACCGCTGTAGGCTTTTCTTAAGATATACACGATATCAGTTACCGAGTTGGCCGTTAAATATGCTTCAATATGGCCTTTTTCGGCCTGCTCAAAAATCTTCACTGCGTTTACCACGAATGGCTTCCGGTTAAGCAGCAGGTCTAAAACCAGGTTAGTGTCAATCAGCACTTTCATATTTCTTTAACCTTTCCTGCTTGATATTGTCAGTATCGTAAGCTGCCGCTTTTTCAAATACACCGACTAAACTTTCTGTAAGCGGATGTTCATCTTTCCCCGCAGTGGTCAACCTGGCTGCATACTTGCCATTCTTTGTTATTATCACATCTTCCTCCTGGGCTATTTTCAAATAAATACCTACTTTATTTTTAAAATCAGTAGCTGTAACAATCACTGCCTGCACCTCCCAATCAAACTATAATATAATTAGCTAATTTATTCAAGATATATTTAGCTAATATTGTTAATGCAAGCGAATGCCAATCTGGCAACAAAAAAGACAAGAGAAATGTCCCCCTGTCTTCATTAACCAATTATCTTTCAATTAAGCTTTTCTAAAAACCGTTTAACCGAGTTTAATTCCAGCCCGAGCAGCTTTCCAATATTCATCTTGGCCTGAATTCCCCTCGCTTTGCCATGATGAGATACAACCCGGCCCAGGTTCAAATCTTCCCTCACTTCATTCATCACTACTTCGTCGCTTAGCTCTCTGATAGATACATGCAGCTTTTCTGCAACGAACTTCTTTGCTTCAGCGATACGCATCCCGGTCATTTGCAAGCGCGCTACCAGATCTCCGGCAGTTCGCAATCCGCCCATGCCCGATGCCAGCGTATGCGTGGCAATCATCCCACAAAAATCGCCGGTGCCTACCTATAACCCGTCAGCCTTGCCTACTTCAGCCATGGCTACAGATACTCTGCTCACCACATCGACAGGAAGAACCTCTACCGTAGTTACTCCGCCTACACCCAGGCCAACATTTGGATGAACAGGAATAGAAGAGGCATCACTGCAGGCTTTGCAGAATGTCACCGCCCGGGCCAGGTTAAAAGCAAACGATTTTTTACTGTTATTATTGACAACCGGCCCAAAAATAGTAACCCCGGCCTTCTCAGCTAATTTCACCTGTTGATGTGGATAAAGCCCGGCCAGCCTCACCCCGTCATAGGTAAGCTCTCCGTGCATACCAAGGACAAATTCCCCGGCCATGCCCATTTCAATGCAAATATCGGGGTACTTTTTCTTAAGAATTTCCACTGCCCTCAGGGCGGCATAGAAGTCTGCGTCTCCGGCTGCACCGGTGGTATCAAAATCAATTCCCTCAGCTCCGCCCTCATACATCTCGCTCGCCACGTAAACCATATCCTTAATACACAGTTCTGCAGCCTCTTCCTGGGCTTGGCGGGCTTCAGCAATCTTACCCTTTGGCAGCAGCTCGGCCCAATTGGGAACAGGTCCGTCAGGAGAACTATAGCGGCCCAAATCGGGCATGGCGCCGTAGAACAGTGGAATTGTCAAGAGATGCGAAGCCTGCTCTACCCATGAGCGTTCCTCGGTAGCCACAGTCTTAACCGCCTTGTAGCTGTAGTCAATAAAACCCGATTCAGCCGTATCCATCCCGCATACTCTCTCGTAGGTCTGCAGCATCTGCAGGCGGTTAACAGAAAAACCGCGGGGCACTGAGCCGATGGAAGGCGAATCACCGGTCATAATTACTTCATTGCCCTTCTCCACCCCAACCATTTTACCGGGTCTGGTGCAAATCTCGAGCAACTTCTCAAGCTCATCAGCACTCAGCGGCTCTGTTTTTCCCCTGCTCGCTGCATCTTGCGTACCGGCAAGCAGCTCTTCTTTAATCTCTGCTTCCTCTAATTCAATCATTGAACCATCGCCAAATCTTGTTAGAACCAAATCAAATCACCTCTCTTTTGATACCTAAACATAACATAGTCACATGACACATGTATAGGTATCATTAGGTCAATCAAACAGACCGCAGAGGTATACCCTTATTCCGTTTCCCGGCATACCTGGAAAGTTAAGCCCAGTTGATGCCCGTCGTCTCTGTGTAATATCCAGGGATGCCATCCGGGCGAGCTATGGTTCCTGTCGCTGCAACCGCGCGTAGAGCCCCAGCCATTGGCTCTCCAGTTGTCACGCGGCAGGTAGATATCACTGTTTCTCCAACTGCCACTACGGTGAGTGCTGCGTACGGTAACCTCAAGGCTTTCGTCACCAAAAATTGGAAACCAGCTGACTGAGTTGTTGCGGTTGCCATGGTCGAGGATAACAGAACATCCACGATCACGGGATCTGGTACTCCAATCAATATCTGAAAAATAAAGGTTTGCCACCTCCCGCCGGGCATCGCCCGAGACAGCGTGAGCTGTGAGACGGAAATCGACATTGTTGCGTAAACTCCAGGGAGCATAGAGGTCCATAACTCTGATCATCAGACGGTCAGCAGCCGGTACCTCAAAGCTGTTATTGCCTGAGTTTAGCTCGTAGATCTGGCCATTGGGATCAACCACCACCTGGTAACCGCCGCGCATCTGCTCACGGGTGGAGTCGCTCACTTCACCAATGATCAGGGTGGTAGTTTGAAAGCGTTCAAGGGTGACATTCGAAATTGAGCAGATAGAAGAATCTCCGATATCAAGCTGGCCCGCCCGCCCGGCAAAGACTTCAAAAGAAACGGTGCGGTTTACAAGCGTTCCTTCGCCCATATTTCTAATCGTAACAGCCATTTGACCTGTGTCTTCCCCGGGAAGATAATGCACATCGGTGATGACCAGGTCAGGAGTCGGCGAACAAATAGGGCTATGAATCATCGCCCCAGAGCGTTCGTACTCTTCTAAGACATCATCAAAGGGGTCTATCAATACACAGGCGTCGAAGGGCGGGTCGAGACGCATGTCGGGATGTTCCAATACCGTACGCTGACCTGACTCAAGTACAAATTCAGGCCAGGTATAAATACCAAAAGAAACACCGTCGCGGCTTAAAAGCTCAATTTTCAGGTCGCGCCAGGGCCAGGTTGCTGAACCGGTATTGCGTACATGAAGCCGGACCTGGCCGGTATTCTCGTCTACTACAAAATCTTCCAGGGCAATCCACGGCAGCGGTTCCCAACCCTCCACACCGGAACCGACCGGGCTGCCGAAGGCAGGGCCCCAAACATAGGTTACACGGCAGCGCCCATTAGCAGCGACTAAAGTCCCTTCATTTTGTTGATCAAATATCCAGGCCATGCTGCTGTCTAACTGGTAGATAGGCGATAACCCTTCAGCGACAAGATCATCACAACCGGGATCACTGGAGTCGCGGCAGCGCCCGTAGTCTTGGTCCATTATATGAAAGCCGAATTCGAAAGCCCCGTCATCTGGGATGTCCACCACCATCAAGGGCAACGTGCGACTGAAATGCCAGGTTGG
>CAYWDA010000075.1:0-2540 GCA_964456945.1 uncultured Syntrophomonadaceae bacterium | reverse complement strand
GATATCTAGAGCAAAAATACTTTCCGGCGTAACTTCATTAAGCAGCCTGTATAACCTGCCACTGATAGTGGCTGCGGCTTGCTTGGAGATTTGCTGGCTAATGATACTTGAAACAAGAGCCGCAAAAGGGTCAGGGATAATCTCCCGCCGAATCAACCCAATCTGATCGATAGCAGCGCCAAGCAGTTTATCGCACTGTTTCAGATGATCTATCTCTTTAGCCCCGTATTCAAATATTGGCATCCAACCAAACCTCGCTCATCTTATGATTTCTTCTAATATTTTAACGACTGAGTCAACATAACCGTAGCACTGCTCGATCATGTTCTTAGATTTAAAGTGATTTTGGCCTAGGGGTGTATTTAAATCGCATCCAGCCAGCAGATTTTTGCAGTTGATATTTCCATGCTGTGCTTCAAATTTTTCGATCAATTCTCTTACTTTTAAATAAGTAGACTCGTGCTTATCTTTACCATCATTTACCCCGCGGCCGTAAATAAGGCCAAGCACCAGTATCGCCCCGGAAACTGCGCCGCAAACCTCCTGCCTGCGGCCCATTCCCGCACCGAAACCATTTGCCAGCCTAAGGGCAAGATCTTCTGAAATACCAAGTTGATCTGCATAACTAAATAAAACCGACTGGGCACAGCAATAGCCCTCTTTAAACTTGTTAACAGCAATCTCAGATCGATTCACAGTCAACCTCCTTTCTTTAACTTACCATGAGAGTAGAATTATATCTGGCATGTTGCACCGGGGTTTCTTAGCTCAATCTTATAGATAGTGGATTATAACATGCAGACAGACTAGAGACAATAATTCAATAATAGATGATTACCGGCTAATTGTTGACCGAACAACAATCTAGCTGTATAACAATAATAGTAACAGAGATTTAATAATTCTTACAAGGGTGAGGATACTTAAGTGAGCAGTGAGCCTTTTAAACTACCAATGATTGATGATCATCAACCGATCTCATCTATAACAGAAAATGAAGAACCGGTAATTTATGAAAACCCGGCCGAAGCAAACTGGGTCACCGGTCAACTTAAAACCAACATCGGCCCTGTCAACCAGGTTACTGCGACCCTTGACAGCAAGGACCTGCTGGGTTCAGTTAAGACCCGCTGCAATTTGGGCAGGATGAACTACCGCATTTTACCGGCCCTATACGCCATCGGCAAGCCTGACAGTAACTCACCTGTTTTGGTATCGGCCAATTACAAGCTCAGTTTTGACAGCCTGCGCAAAGAGCTAAAAAATCAAAATCTATGGGTTTTAGTCATTGATACAAAGGGCATTAACGTCTGGTGCGCGGCAGGCAAAGGCTCTTTTGGCACCGCAGAAGTGATTCGCATGGTTGAGTCAAGCAGTCTGGCAGAGCTTGTTTCACACCGCACGCTTATTTTGCCGCAGCTTTCTGCTCCCGGCGTTGCCGCTCACGAAGTTCGGCGCCAATGCGGTTTCAAAGTAATTTACGGCCCGGTGAGAGCAGCTGATATTCCTGCTTTTCTGGCGGCAGGAAACAAGGCTGAAGCAACTATGCGCCGCACAGAATTTAAGTTGCGCGATCGCCTGGTTCTGGCTCCAGTAGAAATAGCCGGTATGTTTAAGCCGCTGCTTATTTTGGCGGCAGCCCTTTTTCTGCTTAACCTGGCCACGCTGCTGCTTGCCGGCCACCCATTTTTGTTTATGCTGCTGCTCGCTAAAACCCTGGCCGATTTGCTGCCTTTTTTCGTAGCAGCACTGGTCGGCATTGTACTGGTTCCCGCACTGCTGCCATACATCCCCGGACGGGCGCTTGCCTGGAAAGGTTGGGTGTTGGGCATAATCTGGGCATCTTTTTACATTATGCTGATTGCTCCTGCGGCCGGATGGCTGCAGATCTCTGCATATTTACTGGGCATTCCGGCAATCACCGCTTTTTTGGGAATGAACTTCACCGGTTCAACCACTTATACATCACTGTCAGGGGTAATTAAGGAAATGGGCATCGCCCTGCCCCTGATTATCGCGTCGGCAGCTTTAGGTCTGATTGGGCTAATCGCCGCATATTTCGTTTAAATAAACGTCACGATTCGCCCCGGGAGGTTATCACTGATGAAATACAGGTATCTGAAAAACGTAGTAACCCTGCAGTTAGATCAAAGTAAATGTAACGGCTGCGGTGTATGCATTGATGTCTGCCCACAACAGGTCTTCACCATTGCTGAAAAGGTAAGTTCAATCACCGATCAAGACGCCTGCATGGAGTGCGGCGCCTGCGCCCGTAACTGCAATCAACAGGCGATCTATGTGCGCCAGGGTGTGGGCTGCGCTTATGCTGTCCTGATGGATAAGCTTGGAATCAAGGGAAAATGCTGCGGGGATGCCTGTGGCTGCAGCATGGATAACATTCCGGGCTTTGAGGGAAACTCTTGCGGCTGAAATGCGTGGCGGTAACCGCTGCTTAATCCTAAGGCTCTCGCTGGTAAGATTTACGACGGGCCAATCATTTTTTCCAGACCAACAGCAAAATTGAGATCATCTTCAGCAGC
>CAYWDA010000074.1:0-10735 GCA_964456945.1 uncultured Syntrophomonadaceae bacterium | reverse complement strand
AAATACGGACTGTTTGTGGCGGCCGGAGATATAAAAATCTGTGATAAGAAAGTAAAAGAACTGCTTAAGGGAGGCGGCAGGGCAAAAATTGCCAAACCGGATGAAGTAGAGGAAAAAACCGGTTACCGGGTTGGCGGCGTCTGCCCTTTTGACATTGACCCGGCAATTTCCATATTCCTTGATAGCTCAATGCAGCGTTTTGATAAGGTTTACAGCGCTGCCGGAACCAGTCATTCTTACCTGCCGATTACCTTAGATCAACTGGAAAAAGTAACGGGCGGGGTAATTGTTGATATGGAGAAAAACTAAGACCTGGCCTGGCTCCGTTCACAGCTTTTTAGGCTTCGCAGGAGTAACTTTTATCTAGGGCTGGGTTACTGTCGCGCCAGGGATGGTCGCGGCGCAGCTCTTGCAGGGCATAGAGATCAAGGTCGGCTACGGCAATCGCCTCACGATCAAAAGGTTCAACTTCGGCCAGCACACCATCGTGATTGGGGGTTAGCTCCAGAGGGGCAAAGATACCGGCCCGGCCGCTGAAAGTCAGTCCGGCAATGCTGCCTACGTGAGCGCTTTTCACTCCGTAGAGGGCACTTTCTTGGACCCGCGGCCAAATACCGCGCAAAGCCAGCCAGTAGTTGTAGGCTTCCTGGTTGGCAATTGGCAGCAGCACAATCTCTGCATTTTTCTGCTCTAAAATGCGAAATGTTTCGTAGTAAGTAGCATCCATGCAGATCGGCAGAGCCAGATTGCCCACCGCTGTCTTGTAAACGTTAAATGATCTGCCGCGCTTCATGTTCCATTCTGCTTCAACCGGCAGCAGGTGAACTTTATCCTGGCTGCCGATTAATTTCCCCTCCGGCCCGTAAAGAAAAGCCCGGTTGACTACATCAACCCCATCTGCCAGTGTATAACTGCCAGCCATGATATAGAGCCCATAGGCCGCCGCCAGGCGGGAGAAAATAGTATCTACCATTGGTTGCACGGCCGGACTCATGTAGCGAAAAACTTCTACCAGGCTGATATCACTGCCGGCATCACCGTTATGATTGCTATTATCTTCCTGACTCTGGTAAGATTCTTCCATTTTTTCGATGCCCGGCAGTAAACCGAGCAAGGGCAAATTATTGTATTCAGGGAATACCACAATTTGCGCCCCTTCCACTGCAGCTTTATGCACGTGTTGGTGCATGGCATCAGCATAATCGAGGGGATTTTTGAATAACTTCAGTTCAAGCTGAAGAGCGGCAACCCTGATCTTGCGGCGATCAGGTTTTGTCGGCAGGGGTGAGCGGGGAGCAGTGGGCAGTACAGACTGCAGGTGCCTTCTAAAGCGGGCAGGGCGGCAAATCCAAATTAGATGTTGCTGAAAAAGCTTTTCTTTAAAGCCACCGAGAGACATATAATACTTCCCCCTTATCTGCTAAACAAGATAGGCTTCCGGATTGAGCAGTTTAAGAAGCGGATACCTCTCTTTTAGCAGGTAGCGGACATTTTGATCAAGTTTTGCAGTTACCGCAGCAGTTCCGGAATAGCCGCGCGCCAGGTAGCCGCTTTGATTGGGAGTTATTTCGCAGGGTCCGAGAATTGTAGAAACAGCGTCAAAGCTGCAACAGGTGATTTCTCCGCACAACTGGGCTTCGACAGCCCAGAATTGGTTCTGCTGCACCTGGGCCCACATTCCGGCAGCCTGCGGCCAGCAGTTGAAACTTCCTTCGAGAGCGCCGCTGTGCAGCAGAAGATCGGCGCCGCGCAAGCCAAAGGTGCGCCCTACCTCAGGGTGCCTGGCATCATTGCCGATGACCATTCCGACCTGTAATTTATCAACAGAAAAGAGATTAAGCGCTTTTCCCCTGCTTAGGCCGAGATCGCGTTCAGCACGGGTAAGATGGGTCTGCTGCTGCCTGCCGCAAATGCTTCCGGCAGGGTTAAAGCAGTAAGCACTCTGGCAGCTCTTTTCCTGCTCTGTTTCGAAAAGTGTCCCGCAGGCAAGGTAAATATTAAGATCGCTGGCCAATGATGAATGAAGGGCCAGGAATTTTTTATTCCAGGCCCCTTTCTTATCTGCCAGATATTCACGTACTGCAGCGGTAAAGGTGGCAGCGGAAGCCAGTTCACCAAGAGCCAGGCCAAGCAAAAGAGCGCTGTAAGCCGGCAGAACAACAAGATCAGCGGCAGTCTCTTTCACAATTACAGCTAAGTCATGTTTGTAACGATCAATGCTCTTTAAAGTGATGCCCGCCAAGGATACTGCTGTAACTTGCATTTGCAGAAAACCTCCTGTCACCGGTTGCAAGCACGCTGCTGTGTGCCATTGAAAGCGGGAATAACTATATATTTATGCGTTCGGCCAGGGCTGCAGCCATTTCCATGGTTCCATAGCTCCCGCCAAGATCAGGGGTGACGGCCACACCTTCTTTGATCTGGGCTGCAAGAGCAGTTTCAATGCGCCCGGCCGCTTCTTTTTCGCCGATATGCCTGAGCATCAGAACAGCAGCCATGATCATTGCTGCAGGGTTGGCCCGGTTCTTACCGGCATATTTCGGGGCGCTGCCGTGAACCGGCTCAAAGAGCGCAGCGTTTTCTCCGATGTTAGCCCCCGGAACGACTCCTAAGCCACCTACCAGGCCGGCACAGAGGTCAGACAAGATATCACCGTAAAGGTTTGGCATGACCAGAACATCGTAAAGTTGTGGTTTTTGCACCAACTGCATAGCCATGTTATCGACAATTCGATCTTCAAATTCGACCTGCGGGTATTTTTCCGCTACAGCACGGGCGGTGTCGAGAAAGAGCCCATCACTCAGTTTAAGAATATTAGCCTTATGAACCGCCGTGACTTTTTGGCGATTATTGGCCAGGGCGTATTCGAAAGCAAAGCGGACAATGCGCTCTGAGGCTTTGCGGGTGATAATTTTAATGCTTTCAGCGGCATCGGTGCCGACCATGTGCTCGACCCCGGCATAGAGATCTTCAGTATTTTCACGCACCACTACCAGGTCGATATCTTTATAGAGCGAGAGCACCCCGGGAAATGTTTTTGAAGGGCGCAGGTTGGCATATAGATCAAGTTCCATGCGCAGGGCAACATTAATACTGCGAAAGCCGAGACCGATCGGTGTGGTCAGCGGGCCTTTCAGGCCGATCTTATTTTTTCTGAGTGAAATAAGAACTTCTTCGGGCAGCGGGGTGCCATGGGCAGCAATTGCTCCCTCGCCGGCGCTGACCTCTTCCCACTTAATCGGCACACCTGTTGCCTCAATTACCTTTAATGTTGCTTCAGCTATTTCCGGCCCAATGCCGTCACCTCTGATTAAAGTTAGTGTGTGCAAAAGTATCCTCTCCTTCACTTTTTAAGTTTTTCATTGTTTCCTAGCCGTGACAAGCTTATAATCTGTCGATTATTTTTTGCCAGATTTGGTCGACCTGTCCGGCGGTATCAGCCAGAGGGCCGCTGTTATCAACAGTGTAATTGGCATATTTACGCTTTTCTTCAAGGGGTGTCTGAGCTTTAAGGCGCAATTCTGCGTCACTTCTGTTTAAGCGATCGCGCTGCTGCAGGCGGGCAATCTGGGTTTCGCGGGGCACATAAACCAGCAGCACCAGGTCAACCATCTTTTGCATGCCGGCTTCAATCAACAGCGGTATATCGTAGACGATCATAGCGCCGGGATCGCTCTGCCTGATTTGATCGGCCAGAGTAATGAAACGGGCCCCCACATAGGGGTGAACAATTTTGTTTAACTTATCGAGCATGCGCCTGTCGTTAAAAACCAGGTTAGCCAGTTTGAGCCGGTCAATATTCTTATCCGGAAGCAAAATCGTTTCTCCCAGCCAGTTAACTATCTGCTGCCAGGCCGGTTGGCCCGGTTCAACTGCTTCCCTGGCCAGTTTATCGGCATCCAGCAGGTGTGCACCTTTTGCTTCAAGCATTTTCGCAACGGTGCTTTTGCCCGAAGCAATGCCACCGGTTAAACCAATTATTTTCATGCGCTTACTTTTCTCCTTCCGGCTTGCATACTTCAGCCTGGCAGTGGGGGCAAAAATAAGTGCCCCTACCGGCAACCACTGTTTTTTCTATCGGTGTGCCGCACTGGCAGCGCTCACCTTTGCGTCCGTAAACAGCAAGTTTTGACTGAAAGTCGCCAAGAGCGCCACGTGCATTTCGGTAATCCCTAAAAGTAGTGCCACCATGTTTTATTCCTGCATCGAGCACATCAATGATCACCTGGTAGAGTTCTGCAGTTTCAGCCTCACTAAGGGTTGATGCACGGCGTTCGGGGTGAAAACCGCAGCGGTGCAAACACTCATCAGTGTAGATATTACCCATGCCGGCGGCAAAGCCCTGGTCGAGTAGCAGCGCCTTCAGCCCCCTTTTGCCTCTTTTCTGAAGCAGCTCGCTGAAACTGAGGGCATCAAGATCTTTATAGATGTCAGGTCCAATATTTTTAAGCACTACATCCTGCAGCTGCTCTGCATTTTCCACCAACCAGAGACGGCCGAAACGGCGCATGTCTGAATAGTAAAGGGCTGATCCATCGGTGAAAGGAAGCTCTACGCGCAGGAAACGATCGGACTGCGGCAGATCTTTTTCGTCAATATAGATCAGGTTGCCGGTCATGCGCAGGTGGACAACCAGAATTCCACGGTCAAGATTGATGAGCAGGTATTTTCCTTTACGTCCGACACCGGCAACCGTTCGCCCGGTTAACTGAACGGTAAAATGCTCATGATCCGGGTAGGCTATCGTAGTCGGCATATGGAGGGTCGGTACAGCAAAGCTCTTCCCGCTAATCAGCGGTTCGAGTTCACAGCGTATAGTTTCTACTTCAGGCAGTTCCGGCATCTTCTGACCCTCGCTTGATTGTTGCTTTTCTGAAATTAAAA
This sequence comes from uncultured Syntrophomonadaceae bacterium, assembly GCA_964456945.1. Taxonomy (GTDB): domain Bacteria; phylum Bacillota; class Dethiobacteria; order DTU022; family DTU022; genus CAYWDA01. The sequence continues at coordinate 5,851 of CAYWDA010000074.1, read as the reverse complement.
TTTCTTCAGTTCTTCCCAGTTGGCGCCCCATTTCAAATCAACCTGCAGGGGGACAGAGAGGGGATAAGCCTGCTCCATCTCGCGCTTGATCAGGGGGCCGAAAAAGTCGAGTTCGCTTTCTTCTATCTCAAAAAGCAGTTCATCGTGAATCTGCAACAGCATGGCTGCCTTAAAGCCACCTTCATTAATGATCTGATCAATTTTCAGCATCGCCAGTTTGATAATATCGGCGGCTGAACCCTGGATAGGGGTGTTGAGGGCCATTCGTTCGGCGAAACTGCGAATATTGTGATTGGTTGAGTGAATCTCTGGCAGGTAGCGGCGCCGGTTAAGCATTGTTGTCACGTAGCCAGCTTCGCGGGCCTGTTCGGTGATGGCATCCATATAGGCTTTTACTCCCCGGTAGCGTTCAAAATAGTTGTCAATATAGGCTTTTGCTTCAGCACGGGGAATTTTTAAGCCCTGGGCCAGACCGTAGTCACTGGAACCGTAGATGATGCCAAAGTTAACTGCTTTCGCTTTTTCACGCATCAGCGGGGTGACTGCTTCAAGATCTACACCGTTGACTTCGGCCGCGGTACGGCGGTGAATATCCTGGCCGGTATTGAAAGCTTCGATCAATATCGGATCCTGTGACAGGTGGGCCAGAATACGCAGTTCAACCTGTGAATAGTCGGCAGCAAAGAATATTTTTTCGGGACCCGCGGGAATGAAGGCGCGGCGGATACGCCGCCCTTCTTCAAGGCGGATCGGTATATTCTGCAGGTTCGGATCACTGCTGCTGAGGCGCCCGGTTGCAGTTGAAGCCTGATTAAAGGTGGTATAGATCTTGCGCTCTTCCGGATCGACCAATTCAATCAGCCCGGAAAGGTAAGTGCCCTCCAGTTTTGCCAGCTGGCGGTATAGCAGCAGCAGCTCTGCTATTTCATGATGCAGGGCCAGCTCTTCAAGCACACGGGCGTCAGTTGAGCGACCGGTTTTTGTTTTGCGTATTTCAGGCAGGTGCAGTTTATCGAAAAGTATTTTAGAGAGCTGCTGCGGTGAATTCAGGTTAAACGTTTCACCGGCCTGGGCATATATTTTCTCTTCAAGCTCACCGAGGCGGCGGCGCAATTCTTCTGAGAGTTTATGCAGGTATTCAAGATCAACGGTTAGACCACGGCGTTCCATGCGGGAAAGCACTGCGGCCAGCGGCAGTTCGATTTCGGCCAGTAAGGGTTCAAGTGCCTGCTCTTGTAAAGCTTCCTGAAGAATTTCCCGCAACGGAAAAAGCTGCTGTGCCGCCTGGGCAAGCAGCGGACCACACCTTATTATGGCAAAAGGTTCGTTTTTACGGCCCTTTGGCTGCTCTGTTTCAAGGCCCAGATGCAGCTGCAGCAAGGCAGGCAGAACATAACTGCTGCGGGTCGGATCGACCAAATAAGCGGCCAGTTGGCTGTCAAAAGCAAAGGATGGCGATTTCAGGCCGCGCTCTGCGAAGAGATGTTCCCACAATTTTATGTTGTGGCCAATTACTTTAACCTTTTTTTTGTCCAGGCCAGCGAGGTTTTTCCAGATCTCTGCTTCATCTTTGCCTAAACTGGCCGGCTGCAGGTAAAAACAGCCTCCACCTTCAACCGCAAGAGCAAGAGCTAAAACTGTCTGCCGCCAGTAAGGCCAACCCTCTGCCAGATCGACTGTTAAAGAGAGGGTGTCTCCTTCAGCGAGACCCTCAAGCAGACTGTTCAGCGCTTCGATCTGCATCAGCTCTGTGCCGGGTAATTCCTGTTGTTCTGTTTCCACTTTATTAGTCTCGTCAACCGGCTTCAAACGGGCTACCAGGCTTTTAAATTCGAGTTCCTGCAGTAGTGGAATAAGACTGGCGTAATCGGGTTCGCCATAGCGACAGGCTTCCCGATCGAAATCAAGCGAAACATCGCGGCGCAGGGTAACCAGATCGCGCCCCGTGTAAAGCTGATCACGGTATTCTGCCAGGTTGGCGGCCATCTTTCCTTTAAGTTCACCGATATGCTCATAAATGTTATCAATTGTGCCGTACTCTTCTAGTAGTGAACGCGCCGTTTTGTCACCTATACCGGGAACTCCGGGTATATTGTCGGACGGGTCGCCCTTTAGCGCTTTAAATTCAATAAACTGTTCGGGGGTCAGCCCGTAGTGATCTTTTAAATTGGCGCTGTCGTAACGCTCCATCTGGCTGATGCCCTTTTTGGTCAGCACGACCGTGATCGGGCCGCCAATCAACTGCAGCAGATCAGCATCTCCGGTGATTACTGTGACCGGATGACTGAGATCGGCAAAAAGATCGGCTAAGGAACCAATTACATCATCAGCTTCATAATCATCAACCACAAAAACAGGGATGCGCATTGCCCCTAATATCTCACGCGTCTTCTGGAACTGTTCGGCAAGTTCCGGAGGCGTTTTTTCACGCTGGGCTTTGTATGAGGCATCTATGCGCACCCGGAATGAAGGCTTCGGCGGGTCAAAGGCCACCGCAATATAAGCAGGCTTTTCTTCTTCAATGAGCCTTAAAAGCATATTCAGGAAACCGTAAACAGCATTAGTGTGCTCACCACGGCGGGTTTGCATCGGGGGTAGGGCATAAAAAGCCCGGTAAAGCAAGCTGTTTCCGTCAATAACTACAAATTTACCGGGTTCTGCAGAGGTCAATTGAACGGCTCCTTTTAGTCTCTATTCTAAAGTTTGCTGTTTAGATCTGCCATTTCGATCGCTGCAGCGGCGGCCTCCCAGCCCTTGTTGCCGGCTTTGCTGCCAGCGCGTTCAATAGCCTGCTCAAGTGTATCGCTGGTAATTACTCCAAAAATAACCGGAACGCCCGTCTGCAGGCCGACCGAGGCAATACCCTTAGACACTTCAGAGGCAACGTAATCAAAATGCGGGGTAGATCCGCGAATTACGGCCCCCAGGCAGATTACAGCATCATAGCGTTTGCTGGAAGCCGCTTTCATCGCTGCCAACGGAATTTCAAAAGCGCCGGGCACCCAGATCAGATCAATGGCATCTTCTTTCGCTTCGTGCCGGTTCAGGCAATCGATTGCACCACTAAGCAGGTGGCCTGAAATAAATTCATTAAACCGGCTGACAATAATCGCAAATCTGTATTCACGGGCAATTAGTTTTCCTTCAAAAGTTTTCAAGTTTTTCCCTCCCAATTTAGGACATTTTCAGGTAGTGACCCAGTTTCTCTTTCTTTGTTGTCAGGTAGTTACAATTATACTGGCAAGGTTCAATCTCCAGCTGCACTCTTTCGACAATATTGAGGTCGTATCCTTCCAGACCTTTCACCTTGCGAGGGTTATTGGTTAATAGACGGATTTTCTTCAGGCCAAGATCAACCATAATTTGCGCCCCCACACCGTAGTCGCGCAGATCGGCAGCGAAGCCGAGCGCCTCATTTGCCTCAACCGTATCTTTACCTTTATCCTGCAGTTCGTAAGCGCGAATCTTGTTTAATAATCCGATGCCGCGGCCTTCCTGGCGCATGTAGAGCAGGGCGCCGGAGCCATGTTCGGCAATTTGCTTCATGGCCTGGTGCAGCTGGTTGCCACAATCGCAGCGCAGAGAAGCGAAAACATCGCCGGTGAGACATTCCGAGTGAACCCTGACCAGGGTCGGCTCTTCGGGATCGATTTCTCCGTAAATCAGGGCCAGGTGGGTGAGGTTGTCGATATTATTCTCGTAAGCAATCAACTTAAAAGTTCCGAAAACGGTAGGTAATTCAGCCGTTGCCCCACGCCAGACCAGTTTTTCTTTCTTCATCCGGTAATTGATCAAATCGGCAATGCTGATCAATTTTAGATTGTGCTCGCGGCAAAAATTGATCAACTGTGGCAGGCGGGCCATACTGCCGTCTTCGTTGATGATTTCACAGATCACCCCTGCCGGTTCTTTGCCGGCAAGAGTAGCCAGATCTACCGCTGCTTCAGTGTGGCCTGCGCGGCGCAGCACCCCGCCATCCATTGCTTCCAAGGGAAAGATATGGCCGGGACGGCGCAGATCAAGCGGTTTTGTTTGTGGATCGATGAGGGCCATAATTGTTTTAGCCCGTTCAAAAGCTGAAATTCCGGTCTTACAGGCACCGGCATCGACCGAAACGGTGAAAGCGGTGCACAGGTTATCTGTATTGCGGGTGACCATCTGGGGCAGTTCTAGTTCACGGACACGCTGTGCCGTAAGCGGCGCGCAAACCAGGCCGCGGGCATGACGAATCATGAAGTTTATGGCCTCCGGGGTTACTTCAGAGGCTGCCATGATCAGGTCGCCTTCATTTTCCCGGTCTTCATCATCTACTACAACGATCATGCGCCCCGCTTTTAAATCTACCAGGGCCTCTTCAATAGTGTTAAAGTTCATGCCGGTTCACTCCCTTATGGCTGGATGTACCCATTTTGCTGCAGCAGGGCCATCGTAACAGCCTCTTTTTTATCTTCCAGGCCCCCGTCACGGGGCATGAGCATTTTTTCGACATACTTGCCGATCATATCAACTTCAAGATTGACCATTGAGCCATTTTCTCTCTTTGTCAGGGTAGTCTGTTCAGCAGTATGAGGAATAAGCCCTACCGAAAAACCATGCTGACTAACATCGATTACAGTTAAACTGACACCGTCAAGAGCTACTGAACCCTTCGGAATAATATAGCGGAGCAGGTGAGCAGGGGCTTCAAAGGTCAACAGAACAGCTCCCCCCTGCGGTTTACGGCCGGTAAGAGTTACAACGTCATCAATATGACCGCTAACCAGGTGGCCTCCCAGGCGTCCGCCAAGGGCCATTGCCCTTTCAAGGTTAACCGCCTGGCCGTTTTTTAAATGACGCAGGTTGGTTTTCTGCAGCGTTTCAGGCATAGCCCAGGCGGTAAAACTGTCGCGTTCAACTTTAGTAACCGTAAGGCAGGGGCCGCTTACAGCCATACTATCCCCGTCGGCCAGTCCGGTTAAAACTTTTCTGGCACTAATCACCAGATCTGCCCCTTCGGTATTACTTCTCACGCTGCGAATAAGGCCTATTTCTTCAATCAATCCTGTGAACATTAATGATCACCTGTTATGTCAGGGTAGCCGATCAGCAACAAATCGCGGTCAAATTGCTTCAGTTCAACATCTTCGACCGACCAGGCCTTGCCCAAAGATTTAATCCCTGAACCACCAAAAGCGGTTGGACTTTCTTTACCGCCGATTATCATGGGGGCAATAAATATGAAGAGCTTATCAATCAACCCCTGTTCAAGAAGGCTGTAGTTCAGAGTTCCTCCTCCTTCAACCAGGACCGAAGCCAGCTCGCGGGCAGCGAGATTTTTCATCAGGGCAGCGAGATCAACACGACCGTTTTTGGAAGGCAGTGTCAATATTTCAACACCCCTCGCTTTCAAGGCCATACACTTTTCTAAAGGGGCCTGCTCGGTTACCGCTAAAATTGTCTTAACAGATGAACTGCTTTCAACGACTTTATAGTCAAAAGGCAGTCGCGCCGTACTATCTACCACGACGCGCAGAGCATCTTTGCCCCCACCGCCTTCAACCCTGGTTGTTAGACGCGGGTCGTCTTTTAGCACTGTATCGATACCGACCATGATTACATCATTATGATCGCGCAGGCGGTGAACAAACTGGCGCGCCTTTTCTCCGGTGATCCAGTGTGATTCGCCGGCTTTTGTGGCAATTTTGCCATCAAGGCTCATCGCCACCTTTACAGAAACAAAAGGCATACCGGTGGTTATATATTTAACGAACTCTTCGTTCAGACGGCTGGCTTTGTCTTCAAGAATGCCTTCTTTGATTTTAATACCTGCTTCGGTCAGCCTGGCAAACCCGCGCCCGGCAACCAGGGGGTT
>CAYWDA010000073.1:0-4730 GCA_964456945.1 uncultured Syntrophomonadaceae bacterium | reverse complement strand
TTAATCAGGCCGAGATCGTAGCCGAGGCGCAGATCGGAAATTAAGCCAATCGCTTCGTGCGAACTCATGACCTGAGCATATTTGAGCAACCCCAGGGCCCGGTAGGCTTTATCGGCCAGATTCGCCCTGTTTTTATCGAGAAGAGTCTGCCTGACGTTTTGTTCCTGTTCAATAACCTGGCGAATTACCACATAAAGGTTGTGGATGATCTCTTCTTCGGACTGCCCGAGAGTGACCTGGTTAGATACCTGGACCAGGTTACCAACAATCTCTGTTCCCTCGCCGTAGAGGCCACGGACAGTAAGGCCAACCTGTGACAGGGCTCCAAGAAAACGGTTGATCTGCCCACTCATGATCAGGGCAGGCAGGTGGAGCATTACTGATGCCCGCAAGCCGGTTCCCATATTAGTCGGGCAGGCAGTCAGGTAGCCAAAATGTTCATCGAAAGCATACTCAAGCTCACCCTCGAGCAGATCGTCGTAAAGCCCTGCTTCTCGCCAGGCTTCTTCGAGCTGCAGACCGGGCAAAATCGCCTGGATGCGCAGATGGTCTTCTTCGTTGATCATAATACTGACCGCTTCATCCTGCCTTAAAAACAGGGCGCCATATTTTGATTCACGAGCCAAAAATGGGCTGATCAGGTGTTTTTCAACCAGCACCTGTTTTTCAAGATCTGAGATTTGCTCCATCGGCCAGTAACAGAATTCAGCGAAATTTTCTTTAACCACCATAACAGAAGAGATTTTTTCAAGCACGGCAGCAGTTTCTTCATCTGAGGCAAGGCAGGGAAAAGTGTGTCCCTTAATATTACGGGCAGCACGCACCCGGGAACTGATCACTATTTCCATATCCGGTCCTCTGTCTTCCATCCAGCAACTCAGGTTAAAATTGACCTGTTTCACGCAGTTTCACCTTTTTCTGTTTCAGTGTTTACAATTTTTGCTTCCATTTCCTTAATGCGATCACGTAACAAGGCCGCCTCTTCGAACTCTTCATTTTGCACTTTAAGTTTTAAATCCTCTTTCAGCTGATCGATCTTACGCAGATACTTAACCCTGCTGCGAACCCTGGCCGGAATTTTTCCGGTATGACCACTGTTGCCATGGATGCGTCGCAATAGCGGTTTGAGCTTACCTTCGAAAGCCGCCGGGCAGTCGCTGCAACCAAGCCGCCCAATCTGGCTAAACTGGGCAAAAGTCAGCCCGCAAGAGGAACACTGCAGCGCTGCAGCAGAGAGATCGCGAGCGCCGATCAGGTTGTGATTTAGCATGCCGGCAAAAAGCTTATGTAAAGAGAACTGCGGCTCAAACGAAAAGTCCAGTTCCTCTTTCTTGCGGGCACACTGTTCACAAAGATTCACCTCAGTCTGTATGCCGTCGACCTGCTTTACTATATGAATATTAGCTTCATTGCACCGGCATTCCTGGCAGAGCATTGATTTACACCCCCACCTGACATTTAATAACTCACTTTCAGCAACTCGCCCAAAGCTTCGCTAAAAAGCCTGCGCTGCAGCTGCCTTGCCTGGCTTTCACCCAGACCCGAAGCAGCATAACTTTCGTCACGGATTATAGTTTCCAAAATAGCAGCCTCACGGTTCGAAACAACTTTTTCTTCCACCATGCGCTGCAAGAGCTGCCTTACCCTGATTGGGCTGAATTCATCTTCCAGCAAGGTGTTAATGAGGTCACGCCATGACTTAACTTGATCAGCCTCAATACGGTAAATCCTGATGCAGCCGCTGCCTCCGCGTCGGCTTTCAACCAGGTACCCTCTGTCCAGAGAGAAACGACGCTCCAGAACATAGTTGATCTGCGATGGAACGCAGGAGAATTTCCCGGCTAACTCACGACGCCTGATCTCTATAAATTGCCTGTTACTTAGAAAGAGCAGCCTTTTCAGGTATTCTTCGATACAATCGGTTAGATTAGGCATAAAAACCTGCCCTTCTTAAAATGTCTGACCTTCTCTGACCTTTATCTATAATAGCGCATATTACGTTCATTTAGCAAGGGCTGCAGCGGCTTAGTTTGACTAATAAGGTTACCTTTATTGGTTTTTTCGGGGTTTTACGTTGATTAGCGCAGTATTACTTCTGCTTTTGCTGTTTTCGTCGAATTTTTGCTAAAATTCGGGGGTGCAGTCTTCTCTTGTTACCAGGTCGCCTTCCCAGTAGACTTCCCTTACACCTGTAAGGCAATAGAGACGGTTAAAAAGCGTTTTCAGGTCGATGTCGAGCGGTATTTCAATTAAGAGCTCTATATTAATCATTGCAAGGCCGCCTTCTTCCACCTGTTCAAGCTCACTCATCTCGCTCCTGCGGATATTAACCATTAAATTGCCAAGAACAGCGCCTATACCGCCAAGCAAGCCGGGCTGGTCGACCCCTTTAACCAGGAGACTCTTCATGCGCCTGCGTGAAAAGAAGTGTTTTTCGAATCGCCGCAGAGAAAGAAGACTGATTAAAACAAAGATAGTAGTAAATACAGCCCCTGCATAAAAACCGACACCTGTGGCAAGCCCAATGCCCGACACTACCCAGATTGTAGCAGCCGTTGTTAAGCCGCGCACGCTACCCCGCTGTTGAATAATCGTGCCCGCACCGAGAAAACCGATGCCAGTAACCACTCCAGCGGCAATACGTCCGGGATCTGATACGGAACCAGGGCCGAGCAACCCACTGAATCCGTAGGCCGAAACCATCATGATCAACGCTGAACCGGTACAAACCAGAATATGCGTACGAAACCCTGCCGGCCGATTATGACTTTCACGTTCAAAACCGACTGATCCGCCTAAAATAACCGCTAATAAGAGGCGCAGGGCAATTTCCCACAGAGGTATCATCCTGCGAAATCTCCCTTCGTCAGCAGAACCGACCAGGGGATCCTGAAGCTTACAGCCTGAAGGCTCTGCCTATAAATGCCTTACGGTTAATTATCTGCAGGTATTTAATAAGTAAATAGATACTGTGAAGCGGCAGTTGCGGCAATCGCGCCGTCTGCAGCAGCGGTAATCACCTGACGTAGAAATTTTTTCCTGATATCACCGGCAGCGTAGATACCTCCCAGTGAAGTTTCCATCTTTTCACTGGTGATGATAAATCCTCTTTCATTCTGTTCCAAAGCAACGCCTTTAAGAAAACTATTATTTGGTTTGCGGCCGGCATAGATAAAGATGCCGTCTATCTGAAGCTGGCGATCAGCGCCATCCTGCTTGATTTGCAGGACTTTAACTTTATTTTCCCCGTCAATTTTACTGACCGTGGTGTTCCAGAGCACTTCTACCGCTGGTATTTTCTGCACTTTATCCTGCAGCCAGCTGCAGCCACGAAATTTATCACGGCGATGGATAAGATATATTTTTTCTGCAAAGCGGGATAGAAAAATCGTCTCTTCGAGAGCGGCATCCCCACCACCAACGACTGCAATGGTCTTGCCGCGGAAAAAGGCAGCATCACAGGTGGCACAGTAAGAGACACCTCGGCCGCGCAATTCAAGTTCACCTTCAACATTAAGCAGGTTCGGCACAGTACCGGTAGCGATAACCACAGTCTTTCCCTGGAATTCCTTCCCGGAACAGGTTACTTTTTTTATACTTTCGCTAAAATCAACCGCTTCGATATCGCCCGTGTGAACGGGCACGTCTAGCTTCTTTAACTGTTCGTCCAGAAGCATACCGAATTCGGGTCCTCCGACTCCATCGGGGAAACCGAGGTAGTTGTCGAACCACGCAGTCGATGTTATTTCACCACCGAGCATCATTTTTTCGATCAGAACCACCGACATACCGGCGCGAGCCCCATAAAGCGCCGCCGCAGCACCTGCCGGGCCGCCTCCAAGGATCACCAGATCATATTGTTCGTTATTACCCATTATTCTTACCTCCTGCGGAAAGTTAAATACTCTATCAATTAAGGACATTATCCGCTATCACCCGCCTTGTGTCAATGGAACCGCAGATCAAGCCATGCTGGCTGCCTGATCTTTTAAGTCCTTTGCAAATGAAACATCTTTATATGTTATAATCATATTGTAATAGAATATGCTTAGTAAAAGCTCTTGGAAGGAGGCTCGTTGGCCATGAAAGAACAGGTTGAAAAAGCCCTTGAAAAAATCCGCCCGGCCCTGCAGAGGGACGGAGGCGATGTTGAGCTGGTCGAAGTTGGTGATGATGGCATCGTTAAGGTAAGACTTACCGGTGCCTGCGGAGGCTGTCCGATGTCGCAAATTACCCTGAAGCAGGGTATTGAGCGAGTGCTGAAGCAGGAAGTTGCTTCAGTTAAAGAAGTTGTTTCTGTATAATTGCCATGATCTGAAAAAACCCGGGGCAACCCGGGTTTTTTATTAACTATTTTACGACTATTTTCAGGAGGCTAGCCGGTTGACAGAGATTTATCTTGACAACAGCGCCACCACACCGCTGCACCACGCTGTTGCAGCAATGATCAACCGGATCCAGGTTGAAATTTACGGCAACCCATCATCGATGCACGAAAAGGGTCTTCAGGCTGAGCGGTTAATTAAAGAAGCCCGCAGGCAGGTTGCAGCCTTTTTCGGCGGTCGGGATAATGAAATTATTTTCACCGCGGGTGGAACCGAGGCAAACAATCTGGCCATTAAAGGCACTGCTTATCAAAACAGGCAGCGCGGAAAACACCTGATTACCACCTCTGTTGAACACCCCTCGGTGCTTGGCTGCTTTAAGTTCTTAGAAAGTGAAGGTTTTCA
>CAYWDA010000072.1:0-2814 GCA_964456945.1 uncultured Syntrophomonadaceae bacterium | reverse complement strand
CTTCGGGGGCCTCAGAATTTGCAATGGTCGCTTCAGCCAATAGGGTACCTAGCCCTTTTTCAACTGTTTCGTCATCCTGTACTGCAGTTTCAGAGCCTGCGCCGCTGCCCGAAATAAAGCTGTATGCGGCAACACTTCCGGCTACAAGGATCACCGCAGCAGCTATAGTAATTATAAGTTTTACAGGAGGCCCGCTCTTTGCCCTGACAAGGGAGTTATTCGTGGCAGTTTCAAGAGAAGGCGTTTTTTCAGGAGTGACAAAAGCAGCGGCCTGAAGCTCACTTAGGAGATCCGTCTGAAAATCCTGCACAGACTGGTAGCGATCTTCGCCCCGAACAGCCAGGGCCTTTAATAAAGCTCTTTCTTCTCTATCACCGATCTCTACATTCATTTGACTGGGTGGTACCAAGTTGTCATCGCTCAGCCTTTCCAAAGCTTCCGGCGGTTGTTGACCGGTGAGCAAGTGGTAAATGGTAGCGGCAACAGCATAGATATCTGTCCAGGGCCCCTGAACTCCCTTGCTGCGGTATTGTTCCTCAGGAGCATACCCGGGTTTTAAGATAATCGATAAGCTGCGCCCCTTTTCACCTATAGCCTGACGCGCCGCACCAAAATCGATTAAGATAACCTGGCCCCTCTGATTAATATAAATATTGTCGGGGCTTATATCCCTGTGCAGCACATCAGCGCTGTGAACAGCTTGCAAAGCATCGAGAACGGGCATGATTATTCCAAAAGCCTGGTTAGCAGACAGTTTACCGCCACGCTCGGAGAGATATTTTTGCAGGGTAATACCCTCAACATAGCTCATTACAAAATAGGCAGTGCCGTTCGCCTTGAAAAAATCACGCACCGATACTATGTTGGGGTGCCCCTCAAATTGGGCCAGGGTTCTTGCTTCCTGCAAAAATTTATCCAGACCATATTCGTACTGGCTGCCCATGCTTCCGGCATAAGCGGAAACCTGGCTGTGCCCCGCTGCTCGTGAAGCAAGATCCTGCGGAAAATATTCTTTTATGGCCAGCTTAATGTTCAGGTTAATATCCCAGGCCAGGTAGGTAATGCCGAAGCCGCCCTGCCCCAGAACCCTCCCGACCAGGTATTTGCTTTCCAGGATCGTCCGGGGAGGAAGATATAGCGGTGAATCAGGCGCTGTGCCTTCAACAAATCCGCAGTTGGAGCAGGTTTCTTCATCTTCGAATCTTTCCTTCATACAGCCCATACATAATCTTTCATGGTTCAATTAAATCGCTCCCAATCAGGATAGTAAGCCTTATTTGCCGCGAAAATAATATTTGCGTAAAACTTCGTTTTCAAGAAGTATTTTAATGATAGCATAATCATTTTGACATTACATTTCGCCTTATTTGCTTACTCACTTAGATATTCACCGTTTTCCCATAGACCTTCTATTATAGTTCCATCTGCAAAGGTATATACGCCTTGGCCGTGAAACAGATCGCCTTTAAAATCTCCCTCATACCGATCGCCATCTACCCAAGTCAATATGCCCTGACCACTAAACAGGTCGTCTATAAATTCCCCCTCATACTGATCGCCATTTGCCCAGATAAAAATACCATGTCCATTAAAATAACCGTCTTTATACTCCCCCTCATGTCTATTGCCGTTTGTAAAAGTAAATGTGCCTTGACCATTAAGTAGGTCGTCTTTAAATTCCCCCTCATACCGATCACCGTTTGCCCAGGTAAATATGCCCTGACCATGAAACAGGTCGTCTTTAAATTCCCCCTCATACCGATTACCGTTTGCATAGGTCATTGTACCCTGACCATTAAACTTGTCATCTATAAACTCACCTTCATAAATATCGCCGTCTGGATGTTTCCAGGTTCCAAAACCATTGGCCATACCATTTATCAACTGTCCTGTATAGGTTCCCCCATAAGTGTCGATGGTTCCCTCTTCTATCGCAATAGGTTCATCAGTGTCGATGGTTCGCTCTTCTGTAGCAAGATCTTCTTCAGTGTATGGTATTCTGCTTTCAGTTCTTCCACCAAATAAAGCTATTGCTCCATAAAGCAAAAGGGCAATAGCTATAAAGGCAGCAGCATAGCTGATCGTTTTTTTATTGATCTTAAAAGCATAATTATCAGCTGAAGTATCGGTTTTTTGCTGGTTAATGGATTCGTTTTTAACCTCCGGCAGAGGTGCAGATTTTTCTTCCGACGCCTTTTCGATTTGATGAACTCGAGGCATTGAATTATCGATCTTGACATCACCGAATAAAGCAGATTGATATTCATCGACCGTTTGAAAACGATCTTCCGCACGAACAGCCAGGGCCTTCAACAAGGCTTTTTCTTCTGACTCGCTAAGATCAGCCCCAAAACTGTTCGGCAGTTCCAAAGGATCGTTAACCAGTCTCTCGAGCGATTCAGGGGGCTGATGACCTGTAACTAAGTGGTAGTGGGTCGCTGCAATTGCATAAATATCTGTCCAGGGACCCTGCACCCCCTTGCTACGATACTGTTCTTCGGGAGCATAACCCGGTTTAAGAATAATTGAAAGGCTTTTTCCCTTCTCACCGATTGCCTGACGGGCAGCACCAAAATCGATCAATATAATTTGTCCTTTTTGGTTGATGTAGATATTATCAGGGCTGATGTCACGGTGCAAAATATTAACCGAGTGAACTTCCTTCAAAGCATCAAGAACCGGCATAATGATGCCGCGAGCCTGATCTACAGGCAGTACGCCGCCAGAGTTGGCGAGATGATCTTTTACGGTAATGCCTTCAACATAGCTCATTACAAAGTAGGCAGTGCCGTTCGCTTTAAAAAAATCGCGCAC
>CAYWDA010000071.1:0-9650 GCA_964456945.1 uncultured Syntrophomonadaceae bacterium | reverse complement strand
CCCGGTGGACTACATCTTTCTGGAAATAAACAGCGCCTTTGAAGAGATGACGGGGCTAAAGCGGGAAAAGATTATCGGTAAAAAAGTGACAGAAATTTTACCCGGGATTGAAAAGAGTGAGTTTGATTGGATTGGCACCTTTGGTAAAGTAGCCTCCGGTGGCGAACCTGTTCGCTTCGAAAGCTTTTCCGAGCCGCTCGGGCGCTGGTACGATGTGAGAGCATATAGCGATAAACCGGGCTATTTTGCCGTAACATTCCATAACACTACCAGCCAAAAACAACTGGAAAAGGAGATAACCGAAAGCAAAAAGCGCTACCAGCTTATTGTTAATACCCAGCAAGAAATGATTTGCCACTACCTGCCGGATACAACCCGCGTTTTTGTCAACCAGGCCTACTGCCGGACTCTTGGTTTGAGCGAACCCGAGCTAATTGGCCGGAAGTTTCTTGAAAATATACCGCCTGAATACTGTGAAAATATGGTGGCGATAATTAGCAGCCTAACTCCTGAACAACCTGTTATAATTCATGAACACCAGGCAGTGCTGCCTGATGGCACTCTTAGCTGGCAGCAGTGGACAGAGCAGGCCATATTTAACGATACGGGTGAAATAGTCGAGTGCCAGGCTGTTGGCCGTGATATTACCGAGCGCAAGCAGGCCGAAAAAGAAATCCGCACCCTCAACGAAGAGTTGGAAGAACGGGTCAGGGAACGTACTGCCCAGCTGGAAATGGCCAACCGCGAACTTGATGCTTTTACCTACTCCGCTTCGCACGACCTGCGTGGCCCGCTAAACCGAATCAGCGGTTTCAGCGAGGCCCTGCTCGAAGACTACGCAGATCTGCTTGATTCCCAGGGCAAAGATTACCTGCAACGGATCTTCAACTCCAGCCAGCACATGGGTGAACTGATCGATGACCTGCTTGAACTTTCCAGAGTAACCCAGCATAAAATCAGTCGTGAGCCGGTAGAGATGAGCGCCCTGGTAAATATATATCTAAAAGAGCTGCAGGCCGGGGAGCCAGACCGGCCGGTGGAAACAGTCATCACCCCCGGCCTGGTGGTGGAAGGGGATACTGCCCTGCTGCGCATTGCCCTTGAGAATCTGCTAAATAACGCCTGGAAATTTAGCAATGCTAAAAACCCGGTCCGCATAGAATTTGGCAATGAAGTTCAGAGAGGGAAAGAAGTTTTCTACATTCGTGATAACGGTACCGGCTTTGATATGAAACATGCTGAAAAGATGTTTGCCGCTTTTCAGCGCCTGCATGACGCTAAAACATACCCGGGTACCGGCATCGGTTTAAGCATTGTTTCGAGGATTATTAAGCGCCACGGCGGCGAAATCTGGGCCGAAGGCGAAGTAGGTAAGGGTGCCTGCTTTTTCTTCACCCTGCCCTAAACCTATAAAAAAATTAAGCGGACAGTCAAACAGGAAACATGAAAATTAGATGTTTCTATTATACTTGAGCACTTTATCAATAAATATTCTTACCAGCTTCGGGTCGAATTGGATACCAGCATTTTTTTCCAGCTGCTCTATTGCGAAGTCTGTGGATTTTGCAACTCTGTATGGTCTTGCGCTGGTCATAGCATCATAAGCATCGGCAATTCCAATTATGCGTGACTGAATAGGGATATCTTCACCTCTAATTCCCCTGGGATAACCATTCCCATTCCAGAATTCATGATGGTTCAAAACATAGTCGGCCATGTCGGACATCTCATAAGCTGTATTGAGAATTCTGTAACCAATTTCCGGATGCAGTTTAATATGGTCATATTCAATATCTGTCAGGGGACCTTGCTTGTTTAGCACGTTTTCATCGATGGCTATTTTTCCAATGTCGTGTAGAAACCCAATAGTTTCAAGCTCTTTTACGTTTTCGCTGCTCATTTCTGCAGCTTCACCCAGCGCCTGTGCAATTACTGCAACTCTTCTTGAATGTTCTTCCTCTCTCCTATTTTTTTCATAAAGGGTTCTGATAATCATGTCAATGGCTTTACTTCTCATACTGGGTCTTTCATATAGTTTCTTTCTATACATAGTATCTTCAGCCAGCTTTAATATAACTTCTATCAGTTCATTACTATCTTCTTTGATTGCGTAGCCGTAAGAGAGAGATATATCAAGGCTTTTAATACTTTCTCTGCTTGCCAATTCTCTTATCCGGTTTATATAGTTTTCTGCTTTTTCTTGATTGGTTTTTGGCAGTAAAACAGAAAACTCATCACCACCAAGTCTTGATACTACTGCATTTTTCTCCGTTCCATTTTTTAAAACAATGGCAACCTTTCTTAAAAGTTCATCACCAACAGCATGACCAAGGGAATCATTGATCAACTTCAACCCATTAACATCTATCATAATAATACAAAAGGGCAGGTTTGAAGCTTTATCCATTAGCTTTAACTGTTCTTCATAATACCGGCGGTTATGTAGGTCTGTAAGCTGGTCATGATAGCTTAAGTATATGAGTTCTTGAGTTCTTTCCGCTATTTTTTCCTCTAGCATCTGGTTTGCTTCATAAACCTTTTCAGATTCTTCCTCTAACAACTTATTTAAATAAAACTGGTTCCGATCAAGCCTCTCGAAGTAGTAAATGAATATGGAACCTAACAAAAGAATGAATCCGTATAAAATATTTGAATCCAGATGAATGTCTGGGGGAAAAACACCCATCTGCCACTGCACAATGTTATACACTGCCATAATGGCAAGACCTGTTGCAAGCACATATAAAAAGCGTAAACGCAGAAGATATATCACAAAAAATAATACTAAAATTATTGCATACCGGTATGAATAAAAACCATACTGAGAAGATATGGTGTGAATGGCAATTAAACCTGCACATCCAAAAAAACTGAATAAAGCAATAATGATTTGAGAATAAGCAGAATAATGCTTCGTATATGAGAAAAGTAGGATGAGAAGTACCAGGGGGGTATAGTAAGCAAAGCGTATTGCCCAGAATAAATTGGCCTTTTCAGGTACAGCAACAATATCGAGCCAGGCAAAAACACCATAAGCGAAAATAGACAATATGAAAATAAAACGCTGCTGCTTAATACTTTTTTTATGATATACACTTAAATAAGTGTTTTCCAGATGTTTCAGATCCCCATAAAAAGCGAGCGTGAACGGATTAAGTTTAGCTTTTTCCGATGAGCTTTTCGGATCAACAGTGTTTTGTTTCATAGATTTTCCCGTGGTAGATTTATTTTGATTAATAAATTCCACATCACAGTCAAAATACCTTCTCCCTGCCTCAACCCACATTATTTGCTGCAACATCTGATAACAGCACATTATTCAATCAACCCGCGCCAATAAAAGAAGAATGGGGTCAAGAAAGGGGTCAGGTCTGGATTATTACTTTTTTGCGGAATATGTTTCCGGGTTGCACTCGCTTCCGGCAATATGTTACTTGCCGAAGGCTGTGCGTTCGATGATTTCGTCCTGTACCTCTGGCGACAGATCGCAGAAGTACGAACAATAGCCGGAGATACGAACCATCAGCCCCGGGTAAGCGGCAGGGTTTTCTTTAGCCAGGCGCAGGATATTTGTGTCCTGCACATTAATCTGCAGCTCCATGCCGCCCTGTTTGAAATAGCCCCTGATCAGGTCTTTTAAGGTATCACGCCCCTTGATCCCCCTAACCAAGCTTTTTTCAAACTTCAGGTTAAGGGCGTAACAGTTCGCCCACTTACAGTTGTCGAGCTGAGCAGCCGAATTCAGCAGGGCTGTCGGTCCCTTGCGGTCCGCTCCGTCTGCCGGTGACAAACCATTGGAGAGTCTGAAGCCAGCCTTCCTGCCATTGGGCAGCGCTCCGGTTACAGCGCCGAAACCGTGGTGGCAGGTCATAGAATAGAAACCGGTGATATATTTCCCCCCGCGGGAGTTTTGCTGCTTGGTTATCGCTTGCGTAAAGATATCGGCTGCCGCCTGAACCTCTGCATCAACCTCCGGATTATCATTGCCAAAACGGGGCAGGCGGTTTTGTAGCCTGATCTGCAGCTTATCATGGTCTTTAAAATTATTTTTTAAGATAGCGGCAAACTCTGGTAAAGTAAACTCCCTGGTTTCAAAGATTAGCTTTTTTAGCACGTAAAGAGACTCCCCGGCATCGGCCAGGCCTACCCCCTGGATCGAAGTAAAGTCGTATAGCGCTCCGCCCCAGGTAACGTCCTGCCCCTGCTCAAGGCAGCCTTCAGTGAGGATCGAATTTAGAGGTGATGGCCTGATCTGCCGGTATGCTTTCTCCAGCTCGTTAATTACTTTGACCAGATCGCTTACTGCATCTTCCACCTGCAGCCGAAAGGCTTCAAGCAGCTGATCATACGATTCTATTTCACCCGGAGGAAGTGTTGAAGCGCCAAGCCGGCCGCCGCCCTTAAAACGGCGCCCACGGTTTAAGGCCAGCTCTAGGCAGAGCGGAATATTAAATAAAGCGGCATCGGAGGAGTTATAGGTGCGGCCCTGGCTGCCCATCTCGACGCAACCAATTACTGCATAATCGCGGGCATGCTCTGTGCTAAACCCGGCATTTTCTAAAGCCTTGGTGATCGCTTCGTCGCCAAAGAGAGCCGGTCTTCCGCTGCCGGCCTGGATCAACTCTGCACAGCTATCGAGGAACCATGCGGGCGAGTGGTCATGGATCCTGGCATGCAGGCTTGGCTCCCTGGTCATCACCAGGCTGTAAGCTTCCAGCACCAGCCGCGACAGATCATTGGTGACATCGTTGCCGGAAAAATCAACTCCGCCGACTGTAATACCCTGGCCGACAGCATTTCCGCCAAAAAAGCGATTGATACGCCTGGAGTAAAGCGGTATGGTTTCACCGCATTTAAGACAGAGGCAAGCAAGTAGTTCGCGGGCGCTCTCTTTCGTAAGACTACCGCTTTGCAGATCTTTTAAATAAAGAGGGTAGAGGAATTGGTCAAGGCGCCCAAAAGAAATGCCCTGTTCAAAATCCTCAAGGTTTAAGGCCAGGTGTATCAGCCATGCTGCCTGTAACCCTTCCCTGAAGCTGCGGGCCGGCTCATAGGGTACCCAACGGCAGCTTTCTGCAATTTCCAGTAGTTCCAGGCGGCGCTCAGGGGTAACCTGCGTTTCGGCGGCCTGGCGTTCAGCTTCAGCCGCCAGGTTGGCGGCCATCTTATATATACCGTCAATGACGATACAAACCCCTTTATAGAATGCTTCGCTATCACTGTTCAGGTTGCCGGCCTCTAGTTTGCTAATCGCCAGTTCTTTGCTGTGGCGCAGACCATCTTTAATGACCCCTTCGTGGCCCGGAACCAGGTGGGAAATTCCCGCTACTTCAGTAATGTAGTAGCGTTTAGCCCTGAAAAAATCTAGGAAGTAACCGAACCAGCCTGGCTTGCCAAGGGCGCGGGTGGCTACGCTGCGCGGGAAGTTGCGCAGGGCCAGAGCCAGTAGTTTTCTTTTCTCTGATCGTTTCAGGTAGAGGGGCAGGACCGGTCGGCTCTCCAGGCAAAAGAGATCTTCAAGAATGTGAATTGAGCCGCCCTCGGGGTAGTAGTTGGCGGCGATCCGCTTGGAAGAGATGTTTCCGGCAAGCAGCTCGTTGCGGTAAATGCGTGGCTGCCGGTTGCTGTAGATGTAGGCCAGCGCTTCGGCTCTTCTAAGATAGGGATGTTTGCCCCGCTCAGAACCGGAGCGCCAGTAGCGATTTAGCAGATCCAGGCGTTCAAGGCAGATTGAATAGCGTTCTTTGAACATCTCAGCCCTGATCTCTTCAATACGCCGATATTCACAGGCATCTGTTTGTCTTAAAGCCATTTGATACACCCCCCCGTTAGATCTATTCCGGCCAACGCCAGCCAGGCTGGCTGACAGTTGAACAAAAAGGATAGTTCTGTTTCTGAAGCCCGCATTGGCAGTTCCTCGGCTCATCACTGAAGCACCATTGGAACGCCTCTGGCAGCGCTGCCGGTTCGGGCAGATCAATAATATTATAACAGCTTGGGTGAGCTGCCGTATTTACAAAAATCACCAGGCCCGGGCGGCCTCGCCCCCGGCGACAGTAATCGATCAGGGCTGCCGCAGCTTTGGCTGTGTAGCACTCTTCTAATTCAATTCCTTCAAGATCATTAAACAGCTGGCAAGCTTCCCTGGTTTTAGGCGAAGAAAAGCCGTATCCTTCGCCCAGGTAGCCATCTTCAAGGGTTAGCTGCTGATCCATGGCTGATGCTGAAACCGGATCTACCTGCTCCTCCAGCCTGGCCAGCAGCTTTAGCGATGTGGCAGCCAGTTTGCAGATTCGCTCTTTGCTAAGGATTGCAGGTTGCACCACCCGCACGGCATGCAAGTTTGTCAACGCAAACTGGTTTTCTAACTGAAGGCCGGCCAGTAAACCGGCAGCGGTGCCCCCTGTTCCAGCTGCGGCAAACAGCGCATCAGGTTTTGGCAGCTTAAGCCCGGCCAGCTGGTCGGCTATTTCCAGCAGGCAGTTAACGTAGCCGATTGTCGTCAGGCTGTTCGAGCCCCCGGGCATTAGCAGTAGCGGTTTTTTACCGGAAGACAGGCCAAATATGTAGTGCCATAAATACCCGCGAACCAGGCCATAATAATCTTTAACAAAGTGCATCTCTGTGCCGAAGTACTGATTGAGCAGCAGATTCTTTTTAACGTGATCGGTTACCGGTTGGCAGAAAAAAAGCCCTCTCACCCGGTAACCGGATCTATTACCAAGGGCGGCGGTAGCCAGGATGTGATGTGAACCCAGACCACCGGCAGTAATTATTTCCCGGCTGCCTTTTGCTTTGGCCTTAGCCAGGATCAGTTCGAGCTTACGGACCTTGTTGCCACCGTAAAGAGAGCTTGATAGATCGTCTCTTTTTATGTAAACGGCAGGCCCGCCAAGGTATGCTGTTAGTTTTTCAAGCGGCTGCAGGGGGGTGGGCCAGTTGCCCAGTTCTTCTCTAAGTAGCTTATTTTCCAGCCCAGGGTATTTTTTAAAGAGGGCGTAGTGTGTCATATTTACTCTTTTCACCGACTAATTGACAGGCTATTTGTAAAATAATTATAATACAGGCATGTAAAGGCGTCAATCATCTAGGTTTGGAAGGGGTGCTGTTATTATGCCTGAACAGGAATACGGGTTACAAAGGGTGCTTGGTTTACCGCAGACAATCGCCGTGGCGGCCGGCATGACCATCGGAGCTGGCATCTTTGTCTTAACCGGAATCGCTGCAGGCTATACCGGACCGGCTGTGCCGCTGGCTTACCTGGTAAGCGTAGTTCCGGTAATATTTTTGATGATGTGTCTGGCTATGCTTGGCTCGGCTTTACCGACAACGGGGGGCAATTATAAATATGCCAGCCGTCTTTTTTCGCCGCGCTGGGCTTTCATCGGGGTTTGGGGTTATATGGGCGGTACCTTGGTTGGCGCTTTTCCGCTCTGGGCTTTAAGCGGTGCCCAGTACCTGCAGGCTCTCTGGGATTTGCCGGCTGTTCCGGTAGCAATCGGTATCTTGACGATTCTCTTTCTTATTAACCTGATTGGAATCTCGATGGCTGCGGCGTTGCAGGCCTTTTTTGTCCTTCTACTATTTGCCGCCCTCGTGGTTTTCGGTTTTTCAGGACTCCCTCAGATTGAAGCAGCCAACTTTGCTCCTCTTTTCCCGGCAGGAGCATATGGATTTATCCTTGCTGCCTCGATCTTAACCTTTACCCACCTTGGCGCCAATGCTGTAGTTGAGTTAGGTGGAGAAATTAAAAACCCGGGGAAAACCATCCCCAGGACCTTTCTGATCTCGATACCCCTGGTAACCCTGATCTATATCCTGGTTTCGGCAACGGCTGTCGGTATCAGCCCGCATGTTGGCAACGGGGGACAATCGCTGGCGAACGTGGCAAAATCTTTTATGAGCCCTGCCGGGTTTTACTTTTTTATTCTTTGTGGTGGGGTGCTGGCCATTATTACAACCCTTAATGCCGGGTTCATGTGGGGCACTAAGTCACTGCTAGTGATGGCGGCTGATGGTATCTTTCCTAAAGCGCTGGCAAAAGTAAACAGGCGGTTTAGCACACCGCACCTTTTTCTGACCTTTATCTATTTGGTTTCCACCGCTTCGGTTTTATTCTGCGGAGAAAAGTATCTGGCCGCCTTTGCCGCCTTGGGTTCGATCGGCGGTATCATTATTTTTATCCCGATTCTTGGCGCCGCCTGGAACCTGCCGCGCAAAGCACCAAAAGCATATGCGGCGGCCTATTTTAAACTTAAGGGTATTTTGCTGCCGCTGGCAGTAACCATTGCTGCTGTGCTCGCCTTCTTGGTGATGGCTATGCTGCTGATTGATCTCTGGGCCATGCCTGAAGGCAGTTTTTTCAGCTACCTTTTTATATTCTGGCTGGTGATCGGTATGCTCTACTACGAGATTCGCCAGCGCTTGCTTGCCAACCGGGGCATTCATTTAAAACACTTGACCAGCATCAGGGAAGAAGAGTTCTAACCTTTAACTGTTCCTTATAGGGTATTGATCAGTTCATTTAAAACGTGCAATTGAATCTCCACCCGTTTTTCAAGCGGTGTATCGGTAGGAGTTTCCACTGTATACACATATTTACTGTTGTATAATCTCATGAAGTTGGCCATGCTTAGCTGCCTGGTCAACTTCATATACCACAGGCCCCACAGCGGTGCGTCAATCAGGCCATCATCTGTTTTAAGAATAACCATATTTACATCCTGCTCAATCGGAAAATCAAAATTCCTTACCGATTCAATCACATCCCGGCTGTTTCCTTGATTCTGGTTGCCATACTGGTAAAGGTAAAAGCCGGATGCATCTGGATCCTCATGACTGTCTATGATCAAGTCGTAATCCTTACCATTAAGATAAGCTTCTATTAATAATGCCTCCTGGCTGGCAAAGGCAGCAAAATCTCGGTTAAGATCAAGCCCTTCCCTGTTAAAACGGATATCGCGGCTCCAACCCCAGGGGTTAAGTAGCGGCAGGATAACAATATTCATTGAGGAATAAGGATTATCTTCAGCGCTCAGCTTTTCTATAAACTGCAATGCCGTTTCAACCGCTGCCGGCTCGTTACCGTGAATCCCGGCACAGATCAACAGTTTTTTATAATCGCTGTTTACGCCGTGGTTGTATGAAACAGACCAGAGCGGGAAAGAACCATCATCATTGGTTATTTCTCCAATCACATCAAGGGAGAGGGCTTCATTTTCTTTTACAGCTTGTTTTAGCCTTTTTTCAAGGGAGGATAGCTCTCTAATTTGAGGCCGGTTTTCCAGCGCATTTTCCTGATGGCCGCTGGCACAGGATACTAAATTCATGAAGGCTAACAGCAATATCATCAGAATAGTCTTTTTTCTCATGGTCTTCCTCCGCAGGCTATTGTCTTAAGAATCAAGGGCCTCTTTTTTGGCATAACGAAACCAGGGGGGACCTAAAACCGGTTAACTGGAGGGCAGAACACTTCGAGCTGAGCTCTTCAGACGGTAGCTGTGAATAGTCATTTTAGAGCTGTGAAAGCAGCGCAGCGGCAACCATGGTTAAGCCGGTTAACTGGTAGACAGCGATTGTTTTTCCGTTTGCTTCGATCAGCAGTGGAATGTTGTCAAAGTGCTTGCGAGCGACAGCGATTGCTTTTAGGG
>CAYWDA010000070.1:0-8290 GCA_964456945.1 uncultured Syntrophomonadaceae bacterium | reverse complement strand
TTCAGATGCTATAATGCTTCTATATTCTCTAGTGGCAAAGGCTATGATGGAGACGAGTAAACAGGGTAAGGCATCGCCCAGGGAGGTTTAGCCGTGACTGCAAGCTGGACCCGGTGCCGACTGTTGAAATTCACTTCTGAGCTTCCCGCTGAAAGGCCTAAATTGGCTTATTAAGCTGTGGACGGTTATTCACCGTTATCGAAACCAAGTGAGCCGCATAGGGCTAAACTGGGTGGTACCGCGGAAGGTTTCCTTTCGTCCCTCGTGAGAGGGTTTTTTTTATTTCTGGAGGTGTTTTGTTTGTTAACTAAATTGCTGGCGTTGAAAGATGAAGCTCATTTAAAGATTGAAGCTGCAGAAAGTCCGGAAGAACTGCAGGAATGCAAATTGCGGTTGCTAGGTAAGAAAGGTGCGCTGACTACTTTGCTGCGCAGCCTCGGCTCTGCTGATCCTGAAGAGCGCCCGCTTCTTGGTCAAAAAGCGAATGCACTGAGAGAAGAACTTGAACTGGCTATTGAAAGGAAAGAGCAATCGCTTTCTGATCTGTTAAAGGCAGGCCAGTGGGAATCAGAACGTATTGATGTTACCCTGCCGGGCAGGTTAACGGGGCTGGGGCAAAAGCATCCATTGACGATAATCATGGAAGAGATAAAAGAGATTTTTATCGGTCTCGGTTTTCAGGTTGCCCATGGACCGGACATTGAAAGTGATTATTACAATTTTGAAGCGTTGAATTTGCCAGCAGATCATCCGGCTCGCGATATGCAGGATTCATTTTATTTTTCGTCGCAATTCTTACTACGCACGCACACTTCACCGGTGCAGATCAGAACGATGGAAAAACAGGCCCCTAAACTTCCGGTAAGGATTATTGCCCCTGGCAAAGTCTACCGGCGTGATGATGATGCCACTCACTCACCCATGTTCCACCAGGTAGAAGGCCTTGCTGTTGATAAAGATATTTCTTTTGCCGATCTGAAAGGCACTTTGCTGCTTTTTGCCCGTGAAATGTTCGGGCCCGAGCAAAAAATTCGACTACGCCCAAGTTTCTTTCCCTTTACAGAGCCGAGCGCCGAGGTGGATATTTCTTGTATTATGTGCGCTGGAAAGGGATGCCGTGTTTGTAGTGAGACAGGTTGGCTGGAGATACTGGGCTCCGGTATGGTTCATCCACGGGTGCTGGAAGGCTCCGGTTATGATCCGCGTGAGGTGACCGGGTTTGCCTTCGGTATGGGTGTAGAACGCATAGCCATGCTCAAATATGGCATCGGAGATTTGCGTCTATTCTTCTCAAACGACCTGCGATTTCTGAAACAGTTTGGTTAGCAAAGATAGAAAATATAAATCAAATCATAAACATTTGTGATCGGGGGAAATTAATAATGCGGGTATCCTACCAATGGTTGAAAGAATATATAGACCCGGGCCTGTCGGCCACTGAACTGGCAGATAAGTTTACGCTTTCGGGGATTGAAGTCGGAGCAGTAGAGCCTTTCGGATCTCCCCTGCCCGGTGTTGTTGTCGGTCAGGTTAAAGCGCTCGAAGCACATCCGGGCAGAAGTAATCTTACCCTGGTTGAAGCCGATGTGGGGGATAAGGTTTTAAGTATCGTTTGCGGAGCAAAAAACATGCGGCTGGGCGATAAAGTTGCCGTAGCCAAACCCGGGTCAGAGTTGCCAGGGCCGCGTTTGATTGAAGAGGCCATGCTCTACGGTGTTAAATCAGCGGGCATGCTCTGTTCAGCAAGTGAATTAGGCCTGGAACTCGGGGCCGAAGATGAAATATTAATCCTCAATGATGATGCTCTGATTGGCGATCTTGTCGAAAAGGTGTTAGGTTTCGACGATAAGATCTTAATCCTGGAATTAACTCCGAACCGGGCTGACTGCCTTGGTATGATCGGTGTTGCTCATGAAGTTGCCGCTTTAACCGGAGGTCAGGTTAAGATGCCCCCTTTAAAGCCCCTGGAGACTGCTGAAGATATCAATAAAGTAATAAAAATTACTGTAGAGGATTATGATCTTTGCCCGCGCTATACGGCAAGAGCTGTCCGCAATGTAACGGTTAAAAAATCACCCCTCTGGCTGCAGCTTAAGCTGCTTAAAGCGGGTATCCGCCCCATCAGTAATGTTGTTGACATCTCTAACTATGTTATGTGGGAATTTGGCCAACCCTTGCACTTCTTCGATATGCAATTGCTGAAGAATAACGCAATTGTGGTCAGGCGGGCGAAGAATGGCGAGAAACTGGTTACTCTTGATGGCGCTACGCGCGATCTCGATTCTGAAGTGCTGGTTATTGCCGATGGTCTGGTTCCTGTCGGTTTGGCCGGGGTCATGGGTGGAGAGAATACGGAAATCAGCACAACAACCAGCGAAGTGCTTATTGAAGCAGCTGCATTCAGCCAGATCAGTATCAGGCGTACTGCCCGCCGCTATAACCTGCCTTCCGAAGCTTCGCAGCGTTTTGAAAAAGGGGTTAACCCCGAGGCGGTGCTCTGGTCACAGGATCGCGCAGCGTATTTACTCAGTCAAATAGCGGGTGGCGAGGTCTTAAGCGGCGTGATTGATCGGCACTGCTCGCTCATGGAACCGCGCGAGATAGTAGTTGACCCTGACCGTATTAACAAAATTCTTGGTCTGGCTGTTCCCCGTGTTGAAATTATTTCTATCCTGACAAGCCTGGGGATAGGCGTCAGGGAAAACGCAAGCGGCCTGCTTGAAGTCAGCGTGCCCCTGCGTCGCGCCGACATCTCAATTGAAGAAGATATTGCCGAAGAGGTAGTCCGGCTCTATGGCTTCGACAAGATTCCGGTTACCCTGCTCAAAGGAGAATTAATTGAAAACAGGGAGTCGAAGACAGAACGTCTACTGAGCTTGATTAGAGACACTCTTGCTGCCTGTGGTTACTTTGAATGCATCACCTATTCTTTTATCAACCCGGCAAATCTGTTACGTCTCAGGTTGCCAGAAGACGATTACAGGATGCAGGCCATCCCATTGCAGAACCCTTTCTCAGAGGAACAGGCAATTATGCGCACAACCCTGCTGCCCGGTTTATTGAAAGTGGTGCAGCACAATACCAGCCACAGGGAAATAAACCAGATGCTCTTTGAAATTGGGTCGATATACCTGCCTGAGGCACTGCCGCTCGAAAAATTGCCGGAAGAGAAGAAAATGCTGGCGCTGGCAGTAACCGGCCAGATTCCTGAACCGAACTGGATTACACCTTCAGGGGAAGCTGACTATTTTGCAATCAAGGGGGCACTTGAAACGCTGTTCAGGCGGTTACAGATCAGCGATGCTCAGTTTGAACCACAGGTGATACCGTTTATGCACCCCACCCGTTCTGCCGCAATAAAGTTGTCAGGAGAATCAATCGGTTTTCTGGGCCAGCTACATCCTGATCTTGCCGGTTCATGGGAATTGAGTCGCCCGGTTACCGTCTGTGAAGTAGATCTGGAATCAGTCAGCCGTTTTGCCAGCATTGTGCCACGGTTTGTGCCGCTACCCCGTTACCCTGCGGCAAAGCGTGATCTGGCCATTGTTGCACCGCGCGAAGTATCAGCCAGGCAATTTGAGAATGCAATCAAAGATGCAGGGATGGGGCTGGTCAGAAAGGTTGACTTGTTTGATCTTTATGAAGGCAGGCAAATTCCCGAAGGCAAACGTAGTTTAGCTTACGCTATAACCTTTATGCATGACGAACGGACATTGACTGATGCTGAGGTAAACAAAGCGATGGATGATATCAAACAGACGCTTGCTCAACTTGGCGCTATCCTGCGTAGTTGAGCAAAAATGATTAGTGATCTGTTCGCGGCATTTTATAAGTGCAGTTTGAAGCGGCAGGAAATTTACCCCCGAATCACGAAATAGCATGCAGTGGCTTTTATTTTGAGGAAGGCGGTAGAAGTATGGAAGACAAAGAGAAAAGCCGGGTCACAGTGACGATCATGGGGGAAGATTACATTCTCAAAAGCTCTTCTACGCCTGAAGCCATGCATCATGTCGGCCGCTACGTAGATCGTTTAATGAGCAATTTAGCTGATAAAAATTTTCAAATGAGCAAGCAGAAAATTGCCGTTTTGGCAGCCCTGAATTTAGCCGATGAGCTGTTGCGGTTGAAAGAAGAAAAACTGCCGACTAACGAAACTCCGCAGGAGCGGGGTGGCCACAATTAGCTGGTTTGATATTATACTACTAGTGGTTTTGCTTTTACATATTATCAACGGGTTATCACGAGGATTGGTTAAGCAACTGTTTGATGTTTTCGGTTTTCTCGTGATTATCGGCTTGTCATTTTGGGGCAGCAGGCTCTTTAGTGATTCATTGGCAGGGTATATTAACCCGGAAGATATTATTCCACACCACGATGTGATTCAACAGCTTGGGGTTGACCTGGCTTTAGAAAAAGCGCCCCAACTGGTTGCCGGGGTTATTGCTTTTTTGGCCATCTTTTTAATCCTGAGCATAGCCTTTCGCCTGTTTTCAAGTGGTTTTCGCTGGGTTAACCGTGTTCCGGTGATCGGGTTCCTGAACCGAATAGGAGGCGGAGTTCTTGGTGCTGCAATTGGAACGCTTTTTGTTTACATTATTATCGCCGCAGTTTCTCTGATTCCGTTGCCGCTGTTTGCTGAGGCTCTTGATAGTTCAGAAGTTGTATTCGTGGCTGATCATTATCTGACCCCTGCAGCTGAAGAACTTAAGGGTTTGGTTATTAACTACTATCTTAGCCTTAACGGCTGATTTTAGCTGGTCTCAACCGCCGATTTTCCCGATTCTTCACAGGGAGAATAAAGACGGTAGACGCCGGCTTATTATTGTTTGTCGGGGAGAGATTGATTTGACCTCTGTCATAACGCAAAGAGAAATTAAGGTGCTTGAATTTGATCAGATTCGCCAGCAGCTTGCTGAATTTACAGTTAGTCCGATGGCCTTTAATCTGGCTCAGCAGTTGCTTCCTGCGTCAGACCATGCTTTTATCGAAAGGCGGCTGCAGGAGACCAGTGAAGGCCGTATGCTTGGCATCAAAAATTCGTTTGCCCCTTCAGTGGTCGAAGATATTGAACCGCTGCTGACCCGGGCTGTAAAAGGCGCTATTCTGACTGGTTCAGAACTTGCAGCTGTGATGTCATTCATCAAGGCAGCCCGGCGATGGATAACCTTTTTCAAGGACCATGACCAGATCCTCTTCTACCCTTTATTAGCTGATTTGGCTGCCTTGATCAATCCCTGTTCCGAACTTGGTGCGGCGCTTGATCGCTCGATAGATGCCGATGGTCATGTTTTAGACGGCGCTTCACCACTACTTTCTTCACTACGCCGCAAGAAATTGTCCCTGCAGAGCAAGATCAGGGATAAACTTGATGATTATACTCGCAGTGCCACTTACCGACGTTACCTGCAGGAGGCCCTGGTTACAATTCGTAGCGGCCGCTACGTACTACCGGTTAAGCAGGAATATCGGCAGTACATGGATGGAGTTGTTCATGATCAATCATCAAGCGGAGCAACAGTATTTATTGAACCAATGCCCGTAGTGCAGATGCAAAATGAACTGACCACACTTCAGCGGCAGGAAGAAAGTGAAGTAGAGCGGATTCTTTATCATCTCAGCTCACTGGTAGCCAGCTCTGCTGATGATCTGCGTCAGGATTGTTCACTTTATGGTGAACTTGATTTTATAGCTGCCAGGGGCCGGTTAAGTCTTGCTTTGGGCTGTAGTGAACCTCAGCTGCAGTCTGGCGGTTATCCTGGTTATAGTTTGGACAATGCGCTTCACCCCCTGCTGCCCGGGAAGAAAATTCCTTTAAATGTTGAACTGGGCGGACAGGTTCATACCCTGGTTGTTACCGGCCCAAACACCGGTGGAAAAACGGTGGCCTTGAAAACGATCGGGTTGCTGGCGGTAATGGCCCAGAGCGGTCTTCATCTGCCGGCTGGTAATGACACCAGTATCGCAGTATTTCGAAAGATTAGGGCTGATATCGGTGATGAACAGAGCATCGCCCAATCCTTAAGTACCTTTTCCGGTCATATGAAAAACATTATAGAGATAATAGAAGATGCTGATAGCGGCTCATTAGTGCTTTTCGACGAACTGGGGGCCGGCACAGATCCATCTGAAGGGTCTGCCCTGGCCATGGCCATTCTTGAAGAACTGACCCAGAGGGGTGCGCTAACGGTAGCGACAACACATATTAATGAGCTAAAACTCTTTGCCCAGATGCAGGATAAGATGCAAAACGCCGCAATGGAATTTGACCCCGATACGTTGTCTCCCACTTACCGTCTGCTGCAGGGCGTTCCGGGGCAGAGTAACGCTTTCTACATTGCTGAGCAGTTGGGTCTGCCGCAGCAGGTGCTTGAAAAAGCAAAAAGCTTTGTCCACCGTTCTCATGATCAGGTAGAAGCTGTAATAGCCAGCCTGGTTGAAGATCAGCAGCGATTTCACCGTGATAGTCGTCAGGCTGCCCTTGATCGCAGCAGGGCTGAAGTCTTGACAGAAGAGCTTGAAAAAGAACGTGAGCTGTTGCGAGCGAGGCGGGAAGATATTCTTCGCGAAGCCCGTGAAGAGGCTCGCTTATTAATCAGACAGACAAAGAGTGCCGCCGATTTGCTGGTCAAAGAAATGCGGTCCATTAAAAATGAAGGCAGTTCAAAGTCTGCTGCGAGGGCAGAAAATATTCGCCGGGAGCTGAATCTGCTGCGCCAGGATATTGATTTTGACGGTGAAACGGAAGCTGATGAATACAGTTTGGCAGCAGAAGATCTCACTGTTGGCTGCCAGGTCTATATTCGCAGTTTAAAGCAAAAAGGCGAAGTGCTAACTGTATCAGAAGGCGAGGCTTTGGTGCAGGTAGGCTCGATGAAAGTTCACCTGCCTTTGCATGAACTGCGCCTGGAAAAGAAGCAGGAACAGGGCAAGGCTGGCAAGAAACAGGAAAAATCTTACGGCGGTTACAGCGTCCAGAAAGAGCTTGAAATTAGCAATTCGATAGATTTGCGCGGATTGACTATCGAAGAGGCGCAGCCCCTTGTTGATAAACTTCTGGATAATGCTCTTTGGGCCGGTTTAAACCAGGTCGATGTAATTCATGGCAAGGGGACCGGTAAATTGAAGGTAGGCCTGCGGGCATACCTGAAAGAACATCGTTTGGTTCGATCCCTGAGAGGTGGCAGCGGTACGGAGGGCGGCGAAGGGGTAACTGTTGTTGAATTGAAAACATAACCTGCCGATCGTCTGGCATAAAAAATTTTCTGGAGCAGTCAATGAATACAAAAAGCTTAGAAGAGATTGTAATCAACCTTCTTGAACCTGGTATCTTCAAAACTACTGCCCAGGTAGCTGAAGAGATCCGCATAGAGTATCCTGCGGTGTGGCGCCAACTCGAAGAAGAAGGGGAGATGCTTTTCGGCAGCAGCTGCAGTTCTGTTCAGCAGCCTGCTACCCGCATCTCCCATGTGTTGCAATCACTGCTCCCGGAACAGTGTATCTGTCTCCGGGATAACAATCTAACATACTGGAGTAAGGCGAATCCGACATAAAGCTAATTCTAATATATGTCAGGTCCGTTCGAAACTATGATTGAAACCGGTGTGCCGCTCGGTACGGTGGTTCCCGCTGCCGGTGCCTGGCTTATCACCCGGTTAATGCCAATTGTGCCATGATGTTCCACGCTTATCTGACCGAGAGTCAAACCGGCCCGATCTATGCGTAACTCGGCAATAGCCTGGAACGAGCCAATAACCTCTGGCACCAGGGCCATTCCTACTGCTGGTTGGCCGCCGGGGTCTATGCCCCCGGGTCCGGTTCCCGTGCTGATCGTGATCATTGCCGGGGTGGAAACTTCACCATCGGTGTAAATAGCAGTCAGTGCGTAAGTGTAGACAGCATTATCAACGAGATCGGTATCTGAATACTGGCGTGCGTTTGAATTAAGGTTGATAGCTGTATCACTGCCTCCACCGCCCTGAGATGTTCTCCTAAGTTCGAATTCGCTCACCGGTGGCCCATTATACTGCCACTGCAGGGTGCCCCCGCCACTGATTACATAGGCGTTAAAGAGCGAAATTTCGCTGGTTGTCGAGCCTGTTTGCTCGGATAAATCGCCGAAACTGGTATCAGGGGGAATCTCTTTTGCATCTTCAGGCCCCCTTCCTGGTCCTCCGCGTGATGACCAGCGTTCATCAGTAGTGATGTAAGGAGGGCGGTTGTAAAAAGGGCCGCTGTGCATGTGGCACTCTTCTGACGGAACTTGCCCTTCAATAAAGTAATCACTGACCAC
>CAYWDA010000069.1:0-1858 GCA_964456945.1 uncultured Syntrophomonadaceae bacterium | reverse complement strand
TTAGCCTGCACTTTAAATTCGCGTAGCAGACGGTCAACAATGATCTCAAGATGCAGTTCGCCCATTCCGGAAATAATAGTCTGACCTGTATCCTGATCGGTATGAACCTGAAAGGTAGGATCTTCTTCAGTCAGGTGCTGCATCGATACTGTCATTTTGTCCTGATCTGCCTTCGTTTTCGGTTCAATAGCGACCGAAATTACCGGCTCAGGAAAGGTTATATTTTCCAATACAATCGGTTTATCAATAGAACAAAGCGTATCACCGGTACTAATCTCTTTAGGACCGATAATGGCCATAATGTCACCGGTTGTGGCACGATCAATTTCTTCCCGGAAATTGGCATGCATGCGAATCAGCCTGCCAATACGCTGCTTTTTCTGGCGGGTAGCATTAAGGAGTACAGAACCCTTGTCGAGCGTTCCGGAATAAACCCGGGCAAAAGCAAGCTTACCGACAAACGGGTCGACCATAATTTTGAATACAAGCGCAGCAAATGGAGCATCATTGGCGGGCAGTCGAAAATCTTCATCGCCGCTGTTCGGGTTAAATCCTTTTACCGCCCCAACATCAACCGGAGAAGGAAGCAGATTAACAACTGCATCGAGCAGTGGCTGAACACCCTTGTTTTTGTAAGAAGAACCGCAAAGTACAGGCACCAGATTATGGTGAATGGTAGCCTTGCGTAAACCGCGGTAGATTTCTTCAGCACTGATCTCTTCACCGCTAAAATATTTTTCCATCATAACATCATCAATATCTGCAACGGTTTCGAGTATTTTTTCCCTGTATTCTGCTACTACTTCTTCCATGTCTTCTGGTATATCGGCATCGGTGCTGATCGTACCGAGATCGTCTGCATAAAGAACAGCGCGCCTGCTGATCAGATCAACAACACCTTTAAATTCCCCTTCGGCACCAATCGGTAACTGAATAGGAAGGGCATGGGCACGAAGCCGATCTTTCAACTGAGCGAAAACGTTAAAAAAGTCAGCGCCCACGGCATCCATTTTATTAATGTACGCCATGCGGGGAACATGATAGCGGTCAGCCTGACGCCAGACTGTTTCTGACTGGGGCTCAACACCGCCTTTAGCACAGAAAATGGCAACCATCCCATCAAGTACACGAAGTGAGCGTTCTACCTCAACCGTAAAGTCCACGTGGCCGGGCGTATCGATAATATTAATTAAATGATCGCGCCAACGACACGAAGTTGCAGCCGAAGTAATGGTAATGCCCCGCTCCTGCTCCTGGGCCATCCAGTCCATCGTTGCCGTACCTTCATGCACTTCGCCGAGCTTGTGCAATTTACCGGTGTAAAACAAAATTCTTTCCGTGGTGGTTGTTTTGCCAGCATCAATGTGCGCGGCGATACCAATATTTCTGATAATCCCTAATTGTGCTTCCTTGCTCATGTCATCCCTCCTCTCACCCTAAATGTTTAGATTAAATAACTTACCAGCGATAATGGGCAAAGGCCTTATTTGATTCAGCCATTTTATGCGTATCTTCTTTTTTCTTGATAGAGCTGCCAGTATTATTGGCGGCATCCATCAATTCTCCGGCCAGGCGCTGCGCCATAGTTTTTTCACCGCGCTTGCGGGCAAAACCAATTACCCAACGGATAGAAAGAATTCCCTTGCGGTGTGCGTTAACCTCAATAGGTACCTGGTAAGTCGCTCCACCAACCCGACGGGGCTTAACTTCTAAGACCGGTGATACGTTACGCATTGCTGTTTCAAAAACTTCATGCGGTTCTTTGCCGGTTTTCTCCCGGATTATATCAAAAGCATCATAAATAATTTCCTGGGCAGCCCCTCTTTGCCCGTCATACATCAGCTTGTTGATAAACTTG
>CAYWDA010000068.1:0-11918 GCA_964456945.1 uncultured Syntrophomonadaceae bacterium | reverse complement strand
ATCTATCCGCGGCAGCGAGAGCATCAGAAGGTTGTAGAATTCTAAGTCTGAAACAGGAAGCTTTATTACTAAACCGGCCGCTTAACCAGCCGGTTTTTCTTCATTATTGACCCTGCTTAAATCAATAGCGGTATAGATATGAGCGGCAATGATCTTTAATACAGTAAAGATCGGGATGCCAAGGATAATGCCAAGTAGACCGCCCAAGCGCCCGGCAACTAGCACTACCAGGATGATAGCCAGGGGGCTTAAAGCAAGCTTACGGCCCATCACCTGGGGCGATATAAAGAGGCTCTCAAACTGCTGGACGATGATAATAACAATAAGAACCTGAACCATCAAAAGCGGAGATTCGAGCAAGCCGACAATAAGTGCCGGAATGGCTCCGATAAACGGCCCGAGAAAGGGCACTACATTGGTGACCATGATAAACATGGCCAGAATCATTGCATAGTCAAGACCAATGATCAGGAAGCCTATATAGGCCAGAATGCCAACAAAGAGGCAGACAAGACCGAGCCCCTGAACGTATAAACCGAGCAGTCGGTTTATATCTGACAGAAGGCTGTTAATTTTTACGGCATAACCCCTTGGGGCAATACGTTCGATAAATTCTGGAATTGCACCGCTGCCCTTTTCCTTGAGCATATAGTAGAGCAGAAAGGGAACAATAACAAAGGTCATAAAGATGCTGGTTGTAAAGTCAACTAGAAAAGCGATGCTTGTAGCAATCTGGGTCAGGGTTCTGCTCACGGTGCCGGCAATTTGATCGACAATGTTGTCAAAGTTCAGGTTATCAAGGTTGACAAATTGGGCGAAGAGAGTGTTTCCTTCCAGGGTGCTAAGAAGCTGCCGGGCATCCTGAATTTTTTGAGGGATGCTTTCCGCTAACTTTGTAAACTCTGCCAGCAGAACAGGGCCTATGAGAACTAATAGCAGAACAGTGAGGCCAATAAATAAGAGGTAAATTATGCTTATGGAGAGCGGGCGGGGCACCCGTCGACTGGAGAGCCAGTCAACAAAGGGAACGGCAAAGTAGTAGAAGACCCCTGAGATTAAAAATGAAAAGAAGAGCGCTTCAAAAGCGATGATCAGCGGCTGGAAGACGAAGGTAATCTGACTGCCGACTAAAATAATCAGGAACAGTAGCAGTATACTGACGCCTGCTTTAAATAACTTAGAATTCCACATAAGATCTCTCCTATCTGTCTTAGGTTAGTCATACCTGTATTAGCAGCTTCCAGGGAGGTTAAACTTTTCAACTCTCGGTTTCAGAGAGTGAGAGCGGTTCAGATGTTTCTTCACCGGCTATTTTCAGCTCGTTTTTTTGAAATTGCTGCTTGCAGAGGCTGCGCTGTAATTTGCCGGAACTGGTTTTAGGCAGGGTGCCCGGTTGAACAAGGGCAATTTCTTTTGGTGGTATGCCACAGATTGAGATCACCCGGTAACGAATTAATTTGCGAATCTCTTTGTGATTGCCGGTTTTTACTTCGGCTACGATAACAACGGACTCTTTGCCTTTGCCGCCATCGATACCGAAAGCAATTACGTTGCCTGCTCTTACCCCTTCTACTGCGCCGGCGGCACGCTCAATGTCTTCAGGATAGATATTACGACCGGCAATGATGATTACATCTTTTATTCTGCCGCAGAGTACCAATTCCAAGGGACCATTATCGGGGCCGTTGACAAAATAGCCTAAATCACCGGTGTTTAGCCAGCCGTCCTGAATCAGTTCTTCAGTCAAGTCAGGCCTTTTGTAGTAACCGGTGGTCACCGACGTGCCCTTGATCTGCAGCTCACCGATCTCTCTTTCTACGAGAACACGGCCTGTTTCATGGTCGCAAATGCGCATGGACAAGCCGGGCACCGGTCTGCCCAGCAACGGTAGGCGACGGGTGGTGGCCAGGGCCGGGTCCGCGGGTCGGGCTATTCTTTCAGCTTCAAGCACTGAGCGGTCGACGGCGTCACAGACCATGCCCCGCATAACAGGTGGAAAAGTGCCGGCTATGGTTATTTCAGCCATGCCGAAAGCACAAAATTCTGCACCGGGGCGAAAACCGTGCTTTTGGGCGGCCGCAACAAATTTCTCAACCGATTCGGGGTCAACCGGTTCTGCGCCGTTCAGGGCCATGCGCACCCTGCTTAGGTCAAGAGTTTCGTTGCTGTCGCTCATGCGCCGCAGGGCGCGGGTTGCCAGTATGTAAGAAAAGTTAGGTCCGGCAGTGATGGTCCCCTTATAGTCGCTCAGCCAGCGCATCCAGTCAG
This sequence comes from uncultured Syntrophomonadaceae bacterium, assembly GCA_964456945.1. Classification (GTDB taxonomy): domain Bacteria; phylum Bacillota; class Dethiobacteria; order DTU022; family DTU022; genus CAYWDA01. The sequence continues at coordinate 9,650 of CAYWDA010000068.1, read as the reverse complement.
CCGGTTTAGATAAAAAATCCTGAGGGGCGGCCAGGATCAAATTACAGCCTTTAATCATACTTGTTGTCAGGACGCCAATTAAACCCATATCGTGATAAAGAGGCAGCCATGAAACAAGCACGTCTTCCCCGGTGTCAAGCTCAACGACTTCATCCATAGCGTCGATGTTGGCGCAGAGAACGTGCTGTGGCAGCATAACTCCTTTAGGAACCGATGTTGAGCCAGAAGTAAATTGTAAAATGGCCAGACTTTCAGGGTCATCCGCAATTTCCCGGTAATCTGCTGCCGTTGGTTTCCCGGCGCCGGGCATTAAATCATCGAATAAAACTATTGGCGGGTCTCCAGTTTCTGCCTCATAAAGGGCAGCCAACCCCGGGTCAAGCAAAAGCATTCTGGCATCACTGTATGACAGGTGTGCCCTGGTCTGCAGGGCGAATTCAGCTATTGAATTCATGCGCATCGGAATAGGCAGCATATTTACGCAGGCGCCGGTCAACCAGACTCCCTGCATGGCTGTAACCAGTTCACGGCTGGTTAACCCGAGCAGGGCAATGTTATCACCGGGTTTGATCCCGCGGTTTTGCAAGGCGGCAGCTACGGCAAGAGCCTCTTTATGCATTTCTCCCCAGCTTACAGTTTGTGAACTTTCCGGGCCTCCGGCAGACCCGACAAATGTGATACCGTTTGTGCCGGCAGCAGCCCGACGGATGCGAGGCAGTAAAGGGTCAGACGATGATCTCTTAGAAATAGGCATGGTAATTCCTTTCAAAACACATGTGATGTGAAGTACAAATTGTGTTACACTATCTCAGTTATTCTAACGTAAATTACCGCCGCCTTCAACTAGTTTCTGGGCCGGGGTAAGATGCGGCTACCAGACCGCTTCTTCACATGATGGTTTAGTTGTTTCTTCAAAGATTAGCCAATTTTTAAGCGCCTACGAAAGGACGAACAGCATCGTTTAAGTGAATAGCTGATTGATGGCAGGTTGGTTTATGATAAATGGGGGCAAGATCACGGTGCAGAGATAACGAGAGAATTTATTTGGGTGCTTTAACTTTTCTGATATTAACCGGTACTGATTTAACGGCCGGGAAGCCGCTGATCGGGTCCAAAACATCATCTAATGTTATTTCGTTTACATTGCACTGATCATAGCCGTGTGGTATGTGGACGAAGCCCTTGACGATTGCTTCCGGCTCGACAATGACAACCTTGATGATTAGCGAACCGGTTTTTGAAATAATTTCAACGCATTCTCCGTTTGCAATTTTAAGATCAACCGCATCCTCGGGGTGGATTTCCAGTTCGGGGTCGGGTGCAGTTTTCTGCAGACGGGAAATATTATGATAACAGCTGTGGTTAAAGGCAGCTTTTCTTGCGCCGGTAATCAAAACATATTCATAGTTTTTGCTTAATAGTTCGGAACAAAAAGCGGCTTGCTTATAATCGGGAAGCTCCGGATAGCCGTAATTTTGCAGATAGGCTGAAATAAATTCTATTTTACCTGATGCTGTTTTGAATCCTTCAGTCTTAAATTTTTCATAGGTGTAAGCTTTATAACTATACCCATCAGGCTTGATAGATAATTCTTCGGGGGTTATCCCGGACGGTTCAAGCAGCCAACGGTTCAAGTCGTCTTCGTTTGCCCATCTGAACCAGTCCCCGAGACCTAAACGCAGCGCAAGGGATCGGAAAAAGGTGTATTCATCCTGGCAATCTTTAAAGCTTAAAACTTTCCTGGTCAGGGCAATGGTTTGAGGTGTTCCATAAGCAATAACCTCGGAACGCTCAAGAAAAGTCGCTGCCGGAAGAATATAGTCTGCAAGTTTTGCTGTCTCGGTCATAAAAAGATCTTTGACAACAAAAAGATCGAGGTTGGTCAGGGCTTTTTTGACTTTTTCGGCATTAGGGTTTGTTAGTACCGGGTTCGCTCCGGTCATGATCATGGCCTTGATTGGGTAAGGTTTTCCAGAAATCATGGCCTCCATAGCGTCAATTGTGTGTCCTTCCTTCTGGTAGTCAAAAAAGACAGGATATTTTTCTGCGCCGATTGGCTTTTCTTTAACCAGCAGATCAGCTGTAGGGTAAGCGGAATTGAGGGGAGCTTTGTCCGGCATCAATTCTCCGCCCGGGCGATCAATACATCCGCATAAAGCGCTCAGGGAGGCAATAGCCCTGATGTTGTTATAGCCATTACTGTGATGTTCGGGCCCGGTTCCAACCATGAATGATGAGGCCGGCGCGGAAGACGTGATTATCTCACAAAGCATTTTTAAGTCAGCACTCTTAATACCGGTTTCTTTTTCTACGAAGCCCGGGGTGAAATCGGCTGCGTATTCGGCTAATCCGGAAAAACCGATTGTCTGGCTTTCTACAAAAGTGTGGTCGTAGCTGCCGCTTCGAATTATGTAGTTGATCATGCCAAGGGCCAGGGCACCATCAGATGCCGGCCTGATAAGAATCAAATGGTCTGCATATTTGCTGAAAGTTGATTCGCGGGGATCAATCAAGATGACCCTAAGGCCTTTTTTGCGCGCTTTAATTATTTTCCGGGCCAGCGGATAGTGCGAGGCCAGGGGGTTTGCGCCCCAGATAAAAATGCTCTTTGCATTTTCAATATCCGGCATGGGGTAGGCCCCCAAAACTGATCTGATGGCAGTTTTTTTTGACACCGCACAGATGGTATCATTGGAAAAGATATTAGGCGTTCCCAGGGCATGAGCAAAGCGATGGGCCAGGTCGCGCAGTTGTTCCGAACCAAGAGCCTCGCCTTTCCAGACGGAGGCGCTTTGCGGGCCATATTGGTTGATAACCGCAGACAGCTTTTCTGCAATTTCGCTCAGAGCAATTTCAAGTTCTATTTCCTGCCAGCCCGAAGCAGTTTTCTTAAGAGGTTTGAGCAGGCGTTGAGGGGAATAGACCAGATCTGCTGCGGCAAAGCCCTTAATACATAAGCTGCCCTCACTGAAACGGTTTGCAGCGGTTCCGGTGATCTTCTCAATTTTATTATTATGCATATGCAGGTCAATTCCGCAGTGGTAGCTGCACATACGGCAGTGCGTGCTAATTACCTTCAGTGAGTTATGTTTGCTCATTAACAATTAGTCCCCTTCTGGATTAGCTGGGTTAAACAGTTACATTGGCAGCACCGGCATCAGCCGGTACTGCCAATGTAAATTTAGCAATTTTCAGTCGGGAATAGATCAGTCAATAAAACCATTAGCGGTAAGGAATTCCCTTGCCACTTCGTCAATTGACCTGCCATCAACATCAACCGACTGGTTTAGTTCTCTTAATTGTTCATTGGTCAGCAGCACACTAACGCCGTTGATTAACTCCTCGAGGCCGGGATAGATATCAAGGGTTTCCTTCCTGATTGTCGGAGCAGGGTTATAGACAGCAAAGTTACTTTGATCGTCTTCAACAACGTCAAGCCCGAAAGCTGCGATTCGGCCATCGGTAGCGAAGCCAAAGCTGATGTCGACCTGGCTTTCCCGCAGGGAATCATACTCAAGTCCCATGCCGATGAAAACAACCTCTACGTTGTCCTCATTAAGACCGTAGGTTCCTTTGAATCTGCTCCAGCCATCAGCTCGCTCATACCATTCGTCCCGAATTGCCACTTTTAGCGTGGGTGATGTTCCGGCATTTATAACATCGACCAGTTCAGATATTGTGTTAACTTCAAATTCACTGTTGAAGCCGGGTCTTGCCAGCATAACGTCTGTGTTGTTGGCTGGTGCCATTGCAAGCCAAACGATATTATTTGTTTCAAGGTCCCATGCTTTAACTGTTTCGTAGGCTTCAACCGGTTCAAAAATTGCTTCTGCCTGCATCTGGGTAATCAGAACAGTTCCTGTATATTCATAGTAGATGTCAACATCACCGGCAATCAGGGCTGGCCTGATAATATTGGTTGCGCCGAGACCGATTTCGTTACCGGTCGGATAGCCATGTGCTTCCAACAAGATAATCAACATTTCACCCAAAAGCTGTGATTCGGTAAAAATCTTAGATGTAACAACAATTGGTGGGCCATCAATTACTTCTGTTTCTTCGCCTTCTGTGCTGCCTTCTTCACTGCCTGTATCTTCATCTGCAGCGGGGGTGCTGGCGCAGCCAAAAGCTGCGAACATAAGGAATCCTATTAACAACAATACCAGTAAATGCTTTAATTTAAAATTCATGTGACGCCTCCTGTTAATTTGATTTGATCAAGTCTTGGCAGTTTGAATCTGTTAATTATTGTTTAAGATCAAATTTGTTATTAATCGACCTCCCTTTCAGGATAACCTTTTCTCGCTAGAAAGAATTATTACTGCTTGCAAAGCTACCTGAAGAGTTGCTGATTATTGAATGTAAGCGATTAATTCTATTTCTACATTTACATCTCTGGGCAAGCTTGAAACTTCCACCCTGGTTCGTGCTGGCGGGATTCCGCTGAAATAAGCAGCATAGACTTCGTTTATTTCAGCAAACTGGCTCATATCTTTTAAAAAAATTGTTGTTTTAACTACTTCTTCCATAGAAGCGCCGGCTTCCTCAACAAGCGCTTTCAGGTTTTCAAGAACCTGGATGGTTTCATCCCTGATATTGTCGGTTACCAGTTTACCACTGCCCGGTTTCATGGCAATTTGCCCCGAGGTAAAAAGAAAGGGCCCGATTAAAATTGCCTGAGAATAAGGCCCCCCGACAGGAGGCGCTTTTTCTGATGTTATAGCTTGTTTTTTCGCCATATAGTTCCTCAACTTTATGCTCTATATAGGTTTTAATTTAGATTTCTTCCAAAATCATGCCCGGAGGGCCAAACCGCTTCTCAAGTACAGTGAGCAATCTGTCAAAACCAATTGCCATTACTGCCCCAAGGCCTGCTCCAACGATAATAAATTCCGACCAGTTCATATTTAAGCCGGCAATGATCAGGCGACCCAGTCCGCCGGCACCAATTAAGCTGGCTAAGGTGGCCGTGCTGACTGTCAACACTGATGAAGTGCGAATGCCGGCTAAGATAATGGGCAAAGCCAGGGGAAGCTCAACCTGGAAAAATATCTTTACAGCTGGCATGCCCATGCCGCGAGCTGCTTCTTTTATGTCTGGGTTGACACCAGTAAGACCGGCTATCGAGTTGCGTGCGATTGGCAGCAAGCCATAAAGCACCAGGGCATAAAGAGCTGATGTGAAACCCAGGCCCAGAAAAGGCAGAAAAATGGCAATAACAGCAAGTGGAGGTATGGTCTGCCCTGCATTTAACACCGAAAGGACCGGGCCGGTATACTTTCTATATTGCGGCCTGGTTAAAAATATGGCAATCGGTAAAGCGATAGCTGTCGCCACGAAGAGGACAATACCGACAATAGCCAGATGCTCAATAATATGCTGCGGCGCTCGTTCAAGGAGGGCAAGCATGAACCGATCTTTATCCATCCGGCGCTCCTCCCTTTCTGCTGACATGCTCTTTTAATTCCTGCCAGGTAAGCATCCCTACCAGCTCTCCCCCTTCCATGACGCCAATGGCATCGGTGTCATTTTCGAGCATTGCGGCCAGGGCATTATTTAAAGGTTCGTAGGCCTTAATTGAAGGCAGTGTTCCCGCCTTATGCTGAACAAGATAGTCACCCGAGCATTCACCCATCAGGACATTACATTTGGTCATATAGAGCATTTTGACTCCCCGATCCTCACCAACAAACTCTGCTACAAAACTATCCGCGGGATTTGAAAGAATCTCTTCCGGGGTACCGAACTGAACAATTTTGCCTTCATTCATAATGGCAATTTTATCACCCATTTTAATTGCTTCATTGATGCTGTGAGTGACAAAACAGATTGTTTTTTTGACTTCCATCTGAATCTTTAGAAACTCGTCTTGCAGGTAGGATCTGACGAGGGGATCAACCGCTCCAAAGGGTTCATCCATAAGCATAATCGGTGGGTTTACCGCCATTGCTCTGGCTACGCCAACTCGCTGCATCATTCCGCCGCTTAACTGGTAAGGGTAGCGGTCACGTACTTCTTCAGTATCAAGACCTACTAATGTAAGCAGTTCGTCGACTCTTGCTTTGATTTTATCTTTGGGCCACTTAAGCAGTTTTGGCACAATTGAGACGTTTTCAGCGATGGTTTTATGGGGCAAAAGGCCGATTTGCTGAATAACATAGCCGATGCTTTGTCTTAACTCATCGGGGTTTTTAACCATAACGTTTTCCCCATTCACGTAAACCGTACCGGCGGTAGGTTCAATTAACCTGTTAATCAGACGCAGGGTGGTGCTTTTGCCGCAACCTGATGGGCCGACAAATACGCAAATTTCACCGGCTTTAATTTCCAGGTTGATTTTATTAACGGCAGGTATTTTTTGCCCCGGGTATTCTTTATAAAGATTTTCTAATCTGATCATATTAACGTTCCCCCTCGGGTGTTAAATGTTAACCCGCATACCAGGTGAGATTAATTTTTGTTCTATGCGTCCCAGGACAAAATCCAGGGTTAGGGCGATAACGGCAACTATAATTGCTCCAACAACAACCATTTCGTAATTTGATCTGAGAATACCATGTTGTATAAGGCGCCCCAGGCTTTGCACCCCGATGAAGGTGGCAACAGTTGTTATCCCGGTGATCATAACAACGGTAATCCTGATTCCGGCGAATATTACAGGCAGGGAGAGGGGAAATTCGATCTCCCAGAATATTTTCCAGGATGACATGCCCATTCCTCTGCCTGCTTCAAGCACAGATTTGTCAACTGATTTTATTCCTTTGTAAACATTTCTGAGTAAGGGGCACATGGCATACATAACCAGGGCTACGGCTGCTGAGCGAATACCAAGGCCAAGAAATGGCACGGTAATAAAAAGGCTGAACAGGGCCAGGCTGGGTATGCACATCAGCAGATTGGCCAGGCTTAAAGATGCCTGTGCCAATCTTTCGTTTCTGGTGATCAGGACCCCAAATGGAATCCAAAGAATCAGCGAAATTGCCAGAACTAACAAAACCACCTGAAAATGAACCTGCATGTAAGTGAGTATTCGGTCGGAGTTATTCTGAACAAAAGCGATTAAATCCATACGCTACCCCCTACCCTTATTCATTACATAATATTCGTAACCATTATTAGTAATGTACTAAGAATTCTGCCCCATCTGTGGTTTATTGCTGTCCAGATTAACCGTTGTTCTGATTTTGACAGCCATAAATAGGTGTGGTTTTTAGTTGCCCTTAGAGGGCTCTATCTTTAAACAAGAAAAGAGCATAAAGTAATGAAACCTTTGCTCCCTAATGTCTAGTTTCTTTGAGCTTTTGGCCGGCACAATCAACTACCTTATTTAACTATAATTATGATAATTGAATATAGATTTATTGTCAAGTTAATTGAGAAATTGGTTTGGCTGAGCAGAAAAAAAGGGCATACTATTATTCACACCGGGGAAGGATAATGCTGGGCTGCAATTGAAAACTACCTTGAGTTACAGAATAGTTTAGCGAGAAAGATCAGCGGGAGGTAATGACCTTGATCACGGATTTGCCTGTCGGTCAGCGTGCTTTATTAATTGTTAACTGTCTTGCTGAACACGGAGACAGCAGGTTTCGGCGGCTTTATGAATACATTGAGACGGCAGGTATTGTTGTGGCCAAACGCTACCTGCGCCGCAGCTATGGTTTGATAACAGTAATAAAGGATAGAGAGGCGACCAGGCTGGCTTTCCTTTCATCCATGCAGAGCTTATTAGCGAACACGAATTTTGCTGCAGTTGATCTTTTTTTAGAGCTGCACGGTGAAAATGACAGGGTGCATTTCTTTGATCAGTGGGTTTCAAGTGACATTATTGGTAGACAGCTGAGGCAGATACCCGGAAACGAGCGGCTGCGCCTGGTTTATAATACTTCCTGCTTCGGAGATTCCCACTCACCCGCGTTGATCTACGGCGGATTCAAGGTCTCCGTGGGCTCGCTCAAGGTGAATGCCAACGCAGCGACAGAGTACCCTGCTTTCTGTCGACTGTGGTCTGATCATGGGCTGGGTCGTAAGCGGGGGCTGACGGTAGAAAAAGTGCTGCGCATGGCAGATCGTAACCTGTCCCGCCTGGTGCAGGACAAGATAACTTCCAGCTACTTTAAGAATGTTGACAGCCGGAAGATCATTCAGGGTGACGGGACGGTCAGCATAAAAAGCAACCCGGCACAGTGAGAGCTAAACATTAAAGCGGAAATTGATGATATCTCCGTCAACTACGGGATATTCCTTTCCTTCAAGACGAAAATGGCCTGCTTCACGAACCTTGGCTGCGGTTCCCAGTTCGTGAAGGTGGTCGTAATGGAATATTTCGGCCCGGATAAAGCCGCGCTCGATATCAGAATGGATTTTGCCGGCGGCCTGCCTGGCGGAGGTGCCACTGTTGATTGTCCAGGCTCTTACTTCGTCTTCGCCGACGGTAAAAAATGAGATCAGGTTCAGCCGCTCGTAAGCCATGCGGGACAGACGGCCCAGGCCTGACTCAGTAAGCCCGAGATCCTCCATAAATTCTAAACGCTCTTCAGGTAAAAGCAGACTGATCTCCATTTCCGCCTTGGCGCAAACTTCGATTAAAGGTATCTTTCTTTCCGCGGCGTAAGCGGCAATTTTTTCGTGGTCCGGATAACTTCCTTCGCGCAGTTGTGTCTCGTCGATATTTACCACCAGAAAAAGTGGTTTTTCACTGAGAAAGCTTTGCCCTGCCAGCAGCTCTTTTTCAGGTTCACTGAGTTCAACGGTGCTGAGCATCTGCTCATCTTCGAGAGCTTTTAGCAGCCTTTGCAGCAGTGCTATTTGAGCCGGGGCATCTTTTTTCCCTTTAGGGTCGGCTTCGATACGGGCAATTCGTTTTTCCAGGACATCCATGTCAGCTAAGAGCAGTTCTGTGCCATAATCTGTCAAATCACGATAGGGGGCAGGTGTTCCGGCAATTGCATCTACCGCCGGGTCGTTAAAAACGCGCAGCACCTGCACCAGCGCGTCAGCACTGCGCACTTCATCAAGCAGTTTTGAAGCGCGGGCCCTGCTATCATCCATTCTAACTCCGGGGATATCTTTGAACTCAATACGGGCATAAATGGTCTTTTTAGGCTTATAGAGAGCAGCCAGAAAATCAATACGCAGGTCGGGCACAATGGCACTGCCGGTATGTACTTCATCGCCACCACCCGGCCCTGTTGGCTGCCGGTTTCCGGTTAAAAGATTAAAGAGGGTTGTTTTGCCCGCTGTGGGCATTCCGACCAGGCCGATCTGCATTTTATTCATCTCCAAAAAAAAGATCACTAGCCCGGCAATTCTATCACAACTTTATCCGGATGGTAAGACCCTTTATTCTTAAAGCGATAACCGTTATAATATTTAAAAGATGAAAGCCGGATAATAAGGAGTGGCGTAGTGACAGACAATAAAACTATCGCAGCAGCAATGACCATTAAGCTCGATCAGGAATTCTACGATCTGCCCGAGTTTGTGGAGGGAATCAGAAGAGCACCGGCCAGAAACTTCACTTTAAGCCAGAATCAGGCCGAAACAGCGCTTAAAAATGCCCTGCGTTACGTACCACAGGAATTTCATGAAAAACTGGCCCCTGAGTTTCTTGAAGAGTTAACCACCAGGGGACGCATATACGGGTACCG
>CAYWDA010000067.1:0-2590 GCA_964456945.1 uncultured Syntrophomonadaceae bacterium | reverse complement strand
CCCGCAGAGCATCTGGGCTCAGATTGGGTTACAGGATTGCCCCGAGCTGCAGGAATGGGAAAGCCTGCGTCAGTGGGGTAAGCTTAAAGCGGGAACTGTCGTAAAGCGGGCTGAAGATGACCTCTTCCCCCGCCTTAACCTGCAGGCTGAGATCAGAGAAATGCAGGGTGAAAAACCTGCCGCGCAGGAACAGGATACCTCCGCTGACCAGGTTGAAGAGACGGAAGGTTTAATTAGTCTCGACCAGTTTCAGCAGGTTGATTTGCGGGTAGCGAAGGTGATTTCCGCCGAGCCGGTTCCGAAGTCGGATAAGCTGCTAAAGTTGGAAGTGGAAGTTGGCGCGGCTAACAGACGCCAGGTAGTGGCCGGCATCGCGGCCCATTACCAGCCAGAAGATCTGATTGGCCGGCACCTTCTTTTTGTTGCCAATCTGAAGCCGGTTAAATTGCGCGGGGTTTTATCTCAGGGGATGCTCCTTGCTGCAACTACCGAAGACGGACGTCTTTCACTGACGACTGTTGATCGGGAAATGCCTGCGGGAAGCAGGATCAGCTAATTTGGCAATGTTGATCGACACCCACGCCCACCTTGATTTTCCACAGTTCAAGGCCGATTTGGAGCAGGTACTTGAGCGGGCCAGGCAGGCCGGAGTTGTTGCCCTGCTCAATGCCGGAACCGATGAGCAGAGCTCAAAGCGCTCGGTTGAACTAAGCGTAAAGTATCCCTGGATCAGTGCCTCGGTCGGTATTCACCCGCATGGAGCAGCTAAAGTTCAGGCTGGCTGGCTTGATCGGCTTGAGAGGTTGGCCAGTTCAGAAACTGTGCTGGCTATTGGTGAGACCGGGCTTGATTTTTATCGTGATTTATCACCACGGGCTGCCCAGGAAGAGGTTTTCAGGGAACACCTGCGACTCGCCTGTCGTTTAAACAAGCCTGTAATCATTCACAGCCGCCAGGCACACGCGGAGACTTTGAAGATTTTGAAGGATGAAGATCTTCCCTCTCCTGCCGGTGTAATGCACTGTTTTTCCGGTGATCGTCATTGGGCAGAAGCATTTTTAGATCTCGGGTTTTATATTTCAATTGCCGGGCCGCTTACCTACCCTCGTTCGCATGATCTGCGCGATTTGCTGCCGCTTGTTCCAGCTGACAGACTCCTGCTGGAGACAGATGCGCCGTATCTGCCGCCGCAGGCTTATCGTAGTGAACGCAACGAACCATCATTTATCAGGCTTACCTACGAGCGGGCAGCCCTTGCCCTGAATACAGATCTTGATAATCTGGCCAGGCAGGTTTATCTTAACGCAATTCGTCTGTTTTCCGACGCTCTGGTCGATCGAGAAAAATAAAGCAGCGCTTCCCCTCTAAATGACGGGACGCGCTGCTTGATAGTTTTCAGCAACTGCCGGTATGCAAAAACTAATTAACCGAGCAGGCTCTGCAGTTTCATAGCCAGGGACATATCGCCCTTTACTTTCAGTTTGCCGGCCATAAAGGCTGATGTTGCGTTCAGTTTGCCTTCAAGCATGCTGTCAAAATCTTCAGCGGTCATCGAAATAGTAATATTAGGGCTGTCATGTGCGGCCTCAACCACACTTGCTTTACCGTCATCTACTGTTGCGTGAAATACCCCGCCGTTGTCACCGGAAAGCTCAAACTGGTATACTGCAGTAACCCCTTTCATTTTTGCCGGATCAGCGGCATCAATCTTTTTACCCAGGTTTTCTAAAAGTCCTTTAAAATCTGCCATTTTATAGTCTGCCTCCTTAAAGTAGTTTTAATTGAGCGAAACCTGTATGCCAATTGTTATTCTGGAATACGGCCCTCCTTCCGGTAGCATAATTGCTTAAACGAGTGAATTATTACTCTTGTAAAATATATTATAATGCATTGGAGCCGATTTGTCATTATATTTTTGCGATTACTCAGTCTTGAACAACAATTTATCGTTTTCAAGGGGCGAACTCGGCTTGCCAGACGGGAAAAGATTTGACGAAGTTATGAAATGAGGATTACAATTAGCAGGGTATGGTAATGGAGGAGATTTAGTGATAGATATTCCGGATTTAACATCACCACGTATTGTAAGAGCGCTATTTGAGGAATATGGACTGCAGCCGCGTAAGCAGCTGGGCCAAAATTTTCTGATCGACGCTAATATAGTGCGTAAAATTGCTGCCGTTGTTGACGCCAGACCGGGCGATGCTGTGATTGAAGTCGGTCCCGGAGCCGGAGCGCTAACCCATGCTCTTGTCCTTTCAGGGGCAGATCTGTTAGCTGTAGAGGTCGATCGCGGTCTGGCGGCGATGCTCGATGGTTTGTTTCAGCCCTGGCCGGAGGTTAGAATACTGCACCAGGATATTCTGAAAGTAACCTGGTCAGATTTAATCTTCCGTTTCTTTCCGGCTTCTGCTTCGATTAAGCTGGTTTCCAATCTGCCCTACGTAATTTCCGGACCCTTTATCTACGCCCTGTTAAAAGAAAGTTTTCCCTTTGAATCAGCTGTATTAATGCTGCAAAAAGAAGTAGCCCACCGCCTGGTTGCCGAGCCCGGGGACAGTGATTACGGCGGTCTTTCCGTCCTCTGTCA
>CAYWDA010000066.1:0-22115 GCA_964456945.1 uncultured Syntrophomonadaceae bacterium | reverse complement strand
GATAGTGAACCGGTTCTCTTTATTATAAGCCTTGTCATTGGCGGGGCTCTGGGTGAACTGATCGGCATAGAAAAGGCTCTGGATAAACTTGGCTTAATGCTGCAGAACAAAGTGGGATCTCAGCAAAGCAATATAGCAGAGGGATTTGTTACAGCCAGCCTGCTTTTTTGTGTCGGAACAATGGCTGTAATCGGCTCTCTTGACAGTGGTTTAAGGGGCGATCATACCATGCTCTATGCAAAATCGGTTATAGACGGTATTACAGCAATGATTCTGGCTTCGACTCTCGGGGTTGGCGTTATCTTTTCTGCTGCGGTTGTATTTATCTACCAGGGTGCAATTATTTTATTCGCCGGTCTGTTAGAGCCGCTGTTAACAATTGATGTGATCCGTGAGATTTCGATTATCGGGGGTATCCTGATCTTTGGCATCGGGCTCAGTATGATGGAGATTAAAAGAATCAAGACAGTTAACCTGCTGCCGGCGATCATCGTGCCTGTATTCTACTATCTCTGGGTTGTGCCTTTGATTCAACTTATCAAATAGGGTTGCTCTGCCACATAGCATTAAGGAGGCCTGCCAAAGATGGCTGTTGATTACGAAAAAATGCTTGAAGAACTGGTGCATGGATTTGGAGATTGGTTTGCTGAACAGGGTGCCCTTGAAAAAGGCAGAATGACTCAAAACCTTTACCCTTATAGAGAGCTTTTTTCACCGATTCAGATCAACTCGCTTAAAGTGAAAAACCGGATCGTGATGGGGCCGATGGGTAATATCTCGATGGCCGAAGAAATGGGTCGCCCCAGCGAGAAGATGGTTCGTTATTTTGTGGAAAGAGCCAGAGGCGGTACCGGGCTTATTACTACAGGCCTGGTTCCGGTCAGCCACTATATTGATCCTTCGGTGACCGAAATGGGCGACCGCAGCTATTTCCCCCGCATCGACAAGTCGCGAACGGTTTATTCAGGGTGGCGCAATATTGCTGAAGGGGTTCATGCCTACGGGGCACGGATATTTATTCAGCTTACGCCGGGCCTGGGCCGGGTCGGCTCACCCGAATGCCTGTTGAAAAAAATGAAGCTGCCAATCTCTGCTTCGTGGAATCCGAACTATTACTTGCCGGCGGTGCCCTGTCGGCCGCTCACCGATGGCCAGTGTAAAAAGATTATCCGCGCCACCGCCCAGCTTTCTGCCGATGCCAAAGCCCTGCTGCTGGACGGGGTTTACCTGCATGGCCATGAAGGTTACCTGCTGGAGCAGATGACCAACCCGGCTTTTAACCGGCGTAAGCTGGGCCGTTATGCTGGCTGGCAGAATTTTGGCCTTGACCTGGTGCGCAGTATTCGGGAAAGCTGTGGCGATCACTATCCGATCATGTACCGCATCGATCTTTCCCTGGCTCTTAATGCCACCTACGGTGAAAAGATGCACCGGGTTTCTTCGCTGAAAAAATTCAGGAATGAGCGCACTGTGGCAATGACTCTTGAGTACATGGCTAACCTGGTTAAAGCCGGGGTTGATATTTTTGATGTAGATATTGGTTCTTATGATAATTGGTGGCTGCCGCACCCGCCGGCCACTATGCCACCCGGTTGTTACCTGCCGGTGGCCAAACTGGTTAAAGACTTTTTTACAGCGGGTAGCATAAAATCAAATGCCGGGCTGAGTGTGCCGGTGGTTGCTGTCGGCAAACTGGGCTACCCGGATCTGGCTGAACAGGCTCTGCGCGACGAAATGTGCGACATGATCATGCTGGCCCGCCCGCTGCTGGCCGATCCCGACTGGCCGAACAAAGCATACAGCGGACGTGTGGAGGAAATCGTGCCCTGCATCGGTGACCAGGAAGGCTGCATCAACGAATTTATTCACGGCGGTCACCCGCAGTGTGCTGTAAATCCGAGAACCGGGTTTGAAGATGTCTATAAAGATGGACTTCCTGCTGCCCGGCCGAAAAAGCGCGTGGCTGTGGTCGGCGCCGGCCCAGCCGGGGCAACCTGCGCCTGCACTGCGGCCTTGAGAGGCCATGATGTGACCCTTTATGAAAGCGGCAGTAGTGCCGGGGGTGCCCTGTTGGCCGGACAGGTGCCCGGTTTCAAGTATGATGTGCAGAATTATGTCAGCTTCCTGGATCGTGAATTAACGAGGGTAGCTGCCAGCAGCGCGCTGCAGGTTGAGTATAATGACAAGGCCGGTTCAAATGAACTGGCTGCGGGCAACTTTGACATCATTATTCTGGCAACCGGAACGCGTAACTGCGCCCTGCCGATTAAAGGTATCGATGCTCCCCATGTGGTGCAGGCGGTGGAACTTTTAAAGAACCCGCAGTTGGCAGCAGAGGCTAAAAATATTCTGGTGATCGGCGGAGGGGATGTGGGCTGTGAAACAGCTTACTACCTGGCCTGTGAAAAGGGAAAAGCTGTTACAGTAGTCGAGATGCTACCCTATTTCATGAAAGAAACCTGCACCGCAAACCGGGGTCATATCCTTCATTCACTGGAGGAAACAGGGGTAAAACTCTGGAATTGTGCGCACGTGAAAGAAATAGGCGGGGCAATGACGACGGTGATTCGTAATGTCTCTAAAACAGTGCCCGACCCCTTTAACACCTGGGCGCCGGTTTTACCGGACAATATCAAGAACCCGCTGGCAAAGCCTATCAAAAATGAAAAGCAGGAAATTGCAGTAGAGGCTGACCTGGTGGTGCTGGCCTGCGGCACTGTTTCCGATGATAGTCTCTATGAGAGCTGTGTGCGTGAACTGGCTGCGCCTGAAGTGCTGCATATTGGCGACTCTTTTAGTATCGGCGGGGTGTTCGAGGCGACCAAGGCTGGCTACATGGTGGGTAGAAGTATTTAGCTGCCCGTGGTTAGTAAAAATTAAGGGGTGGTTAGTTTTGCCTGCGCAGAATGAACCACCCCTTTTTATTACGAGTCCCCTGACTTTTTAGGTTTTTCCGGCGGTTTGTTCTGCAACCGCTTGGCCTGAATAATTACTTCAGAACCGTACTTCTGGCGCAGTTTATCTCTGACTTCGGTTAGCTCCCTGGTTTTTTCTTCAGCCGGGGTCGGCTGTAGCAGCGATAATTGGCTGCCGTCTTCAAAACCAGAGGCCTGCACGCCGAGCAGTCGCCAGGGTGGTATTCCACAGTGCTGATCGAATAGCTCTTTGGCGATCCTGTAAATTACACTATCTTCGGCAGCAGTTTCCGGTAGTGTTTTGCCGCGGGAAATGGTTCGGAAATCGCTGAAGCGCAGTTTAATAGTGATCGTCCGGCCTGAAAGTCCCGCTCTGCGCAGGCGGTAACCGACTCCGGAAGAGAGTTCCATTAAGGTGGCGTAGACTGTTTCCCGGTCGTGGATATCTTCTGGGAAGGTGGTTTCTTCCGAAATTGATTTTACTTCATGCTCAGGCTCCAGGGTGCGATTATCAATACCCCGGGCATACTGGTGCATGGCTTCGGCATTTTTGCCGAAGTAGCGGACCAGTATGCCCGGGTAGGCAGCAAGGTCTTTAACCGTTTTGATGCCAAGTCTGTGCAGGTTTTTTTCGGCTACCGGCCCGATGCCCGGTAAGACCCTGATCGGCATCGGCCACAGTACTGCGGGCACTTCTTCAGGCCAGAGTGTTCCCACATTATTGGGTTTGGCTTTTTCACAGGCGATCTTTGCCAGCAGCTTATTGGCTGATACACCTACGCTGATCGGCAGGTCAAGTTTTTCCCTGACTGCCTGGTGAATGTCGCTTGCTGTGGATAAGCCCTGCCCTTTTTTGATCGCCAGATAGGCTTCATCAATTGAGACCGGTTCAATATCCGGGGTAAACTGTTCGAAGATTTGCAGCACCTGCAGTGATACCTCTTTGTAACGGTGCATACGGCCTCGCAGGACGATAGCTTGAGGGCAGAGCTGCAGAGCTTTTTTCATCGGCATCGCTGAACGAACGCCGTAGGCACGCGCTTCGTAAGAACATGTTGAAGCGACCCCTCTGCCCTCGGGGCTGCCGCCGATTATGACCGGTTTGCCCCGTAGCTCTGGCTGGTCTCGCTGTTCCACCGCAGCGAAAAAAGCATCGAGATCGCATAATAGAATGTCACGTTCACTTTTCATATTTTTATGGTAGGGCTATTTGCCTGCCCTGCCAAACTTATTGCCTTTCGCTACCCTCAGCCTGCGGGTTGATTCCTTCGCCAATAGCATAATTAATTTCCTGCATAAACTGGCTGAATTCGTTCTGAGCTCTGGCATAAGCCTGGATGGTCAGGCTGCTGTCCATTTTTGTTTTAATGTCGTTAAAAAGTTGAATTTGCTCGGTGCTCGGCTCTACTCCAGATTGCTGCGCAAATTGCATCTGCTGCTGCAGTTCCTGGATATCTTTGATCATTTTGCTGGCGGCAGTATCTTCCTCCATATTTTGAGTAACCCGTTCCAACTCTTTATATTGCTCTGTTTTACTAATTTCTTTACCCAGTTCCGTTGCTTTTTCCATTACACTCATCAAAAAACCTCCCGAAATGTATTCAGTGACACCCCTTCTGTTTTTGTCCGCAGGATTCCTTCTAAATGAATAAAAAGTTTGAAAGCGTTTTAAAAATGACTAATCAAGCTATTTGTTGTAGGAGTTTTAGATGTTGTTGTCGAATGATTTAGCAGATTGAATATATTCGGAAAGGGAGTGGATCGCTATGTACCGGATCTTGATGGCAGTTGACGGATCGGAACATGCAGGTAAAGTTATCAATGAGGCTTTGCAGGTTGCAGAGGCGCTGAAAGCCGAGGTGACAGTTCTTACCGTAGTAGGCGAGTATATTTACAGCTCCCGGGCGAAAGTGCACTTTTCAGATGACAACTGGGAACTAATCAACAGGCAATTAGAAGCGGAAGCGGAAGAACTCGTTGAAAAAGCTGCGCTGCCCTTTAGAGAAAAGGGGCTGACCGTCAAGAAACAGGTGGTTATCGGGCTTCGCTCGTCAAGTGATGTGATCTGTGATACCGCAGCCAAGGGAGACTTCAACATGGTTATCATCGGTAGCCGTGGTTTGCGGGGCATCAAGGAGGCATTTTTAGGCAGCGTCAGCAATAAAGTCGCTCACAGTGTTGATATAAATGTGCTGATTGTCAAATAACCAGTGTGACAAGGGGACAGGGTACTTGTTACGTTCCTGCTCAGGTAATGTTGTCAACGACCCGACCGTCCCCTTGACATCTATTTTGAGTATCGCCCTTTGAAAGGCGTGAGCGGATATAGTAGAATATAGATATAGTGTTTTAAAACATCGAAAGGAGTAGATCGTATGCCAGACTTTGGCCATTCATTTTCAGGGTTAGCTTCTGATCGCAAACTGACTCACGAGGAATTGGTTAGGGCCATTCGTTTTATGATTGCTGCTGAGTATGAAGCTATTCAACTTTACATGCAGTTGGCAGAATCAATTGACAACAAACTGGCAATAACGGTATTGACGGATATCGCTGACGAAGAAAGAGAACATGCCGGAGAATTCCTGAGACTGTTAAAAGAGTTGGAACCGGAAGAAGAGGAGTTTTACAAGGCAGGTTCTGAAGAAGTAGAAGAGATCATTAAAGAGCTAAAATAAAAAAATGCAACACTGTGCATTTTAGATGGCAAAGACTAATTGGCTTAACAAAGATATTATCGGGGTCGATTTCAGCGGTTCGATCAAGGCCGGTAAAAAAATCTGGGTTGCTTTTGGTATCGGTGATAGCGATGGTCTAAAGATTCTTGACTGCCGGCGGGCAAGTGACCTCGACAATTCCGGGGCTGAGCGGGGCAAAGCATTAGAAGCTTTGTCGCAATATGTTAGCCGACACAGTAATGCTGTAATCGGTTTTGATTTTCCCTTTGGCCTGCCTGAACAGCTGGTTAAAGATAAAAATTGGGAAGACTTTATTCTTACCTTTGCAGAAAAATTTAGTTCGCCGGAACAGTTTCGTAAATACTGTTTTGATTCGGCCGGTGGCCGGGAATTTAAAAGGCAGACAGATATAGATTGTAAAGCGCCATTTTCACCTTATAATCTTAGGCTCTTTCGTCAGACATATTACGGCATTCGTGATCTCATTTTGCCGTTGGTCAAAAATAACCAGGTTTCCGTGCTGCCAATGCAACAGCGCACTGAGGGGAAACCCTGGCTTATTGAAATTTGCCCGGCATCTTTTCTGAAACGGGAAGGTTACTATATAAGCTACAAAGGCAAAAAAATCGAACAATACCAGGCTCGCCTGAAAATTATTGGTTTTTTGGAAAAGGATAAGGGTTTAAGGTTCGCTGGGGAGGGTCTGCGGGAACAGGTAATAAACGATTGTGGCGGGGATGCCCTGGACAGCATTATTGCAGCCTGTTGTGTTACGCGGGCAGCCAAAAAAATCCCCCCGCCTGAAAAAGCGGGTGTAGAAGGGTTTACCTTCTATTGAAATGCTGCGAGTGATTTAGATTGTAACTGTGGTATGATTTCAAAAATGTTCTTAAGGACTGAGCTTGATTAATAAAGTAAGTGCCCTTGGCAGGCCGATTGATCTGTCTTACCCTACCAACCGAATGCTGGTGATTGTTGTTCTGCTTGCCATGGCGGCTAACCTGCTGTATCGATTGATTTCCGGTGCGCCCTTTGTAGAAGCTTTATTTAATGCTGCCGCGGCATCTCTTACTGTATTCCTGACATGGTCGTTAGGAAGAGAGTTTGATCCGCAAAGCGACTGGTCTGCTTTTGTCTTTTTGCCTTTTTCGTTCATTCTGGCTATAACCGCAGGCAACCCCGCATTCATGGCTCTCGTTTATATCCTGCTTTTCAGCAGGGTTCTTAATGGCACTACAGGGGTCAAGACCAAGGCAACTGATTATCTTCTTTTGTTGGCTATTGCGGCCCAGCTTTTCTATAACGGTCTGGCTGTCAGCCTGCCAGTGCTGGTTTTTGTCGCTGCTATCGACGCCACGTTTGAGCCAAAAAACCGTCATGGTTTTCTGTTCGTCCTTATTTCGGTGGCTGTGCTGATCAGCATGTTGCTGGCATTTCCTAAAACAATTCCGTCATTTGCTGGTTTTAACGCAATTACTATATTAACGGCCCTTTCCTTAGCTACAGCCCTGCTGTTGCTCATAAAACAGAATATCCCGTTCATGCTTAAAGATGATACGCAGCTGGCTACCCTGAACCCCATGCGTCTGAAACTGGCTCTGCTAATTTCAGGCGGTTTTATCCTGGCTGAGCTGCTGCTTACCGGTAACAAAGCCTTGCTCTTATATTACCCGGCCCTTTTTGCCTTTGGGGGAACAGCATTTTTCAGCTTAGCCAGAAATATATTTGTGAAAAATAACTTTCAATAACTGATCACTTCTTGTTGCGGTTTATTAAGAATTGGAGAAATAGCAATGAAAAAAGCCTTACAGCAAAGTGCTTGGATCTTGTTTCTGGCAGTATTACTACTGGGTGTGCCCAGGTTATCTGGCGCATTCGCCGATCTTTTTAACTATTCCGCCATTGATCCGGACGGGTCATATGCCTGGATATCGGTACACCATATTGTCCAGGCACTCATCTTCATCTTCATCATTTATGTCATAAACGTCTATAACCCTCTATATTTTGGGTTTGGTTGGGGGAATAAAGAGGTTGGTAAAAAATATGTTTTAAAATTTACCCTTATTTTTGGTGCCGGCTCTTTAGTGAATCATATAATCGTGATTTTGATCGGTTCATTTCAACCATTTCAATACCCTTTGACTTTAACTAACATCTTTGGGCAATTGGGTTTTCAGCTCTTGTTATCCGGCCCGTCAGAAGAGCTCATTTTCAGAGTTTTTGCCATTACTTTACTGGCGCTTGTTGTTAAAGGTAGGTATTTTAAGGGAAAGGTAAGTTATGCAAATTTCATTGCGGCAATCATTTTTGGGTTGGCGCATGTTGGTTTTTCATTTGCCCCTTTTGCTCTAAATTATACCCTTTATCAGGTAATCCTCGCAATTTCATTAGGGATCTTTTATGGAGATTGCTTTGAAAAATCAGGGAGCATTTTCTACCCCATGATGATGCATAGCATAAGTAACATTATTATGGTCGGTCTAACGATCAGTGCAACATTACTTCTTTGATTTTGTAGGGAGGTCAATCAAATATGGATAAGATAAAAGTGGAAATAAAAGATCACGTTTTGCTGATCGGCTTTAACCGGCCGGATAAAATGAATGCGTTTGACCCGGATATGTACATGCAGCTTGCTGAAGCTCTCGGCAAGCTAAATAGCGAGCCCGAACTGCGCTGCGGCTTGATCTTTGCTGAAGGGAAAAACTTTACCTCGGGGCTGGACATGGTAACCTGGGTCGATATATTTACTTCTGGCCGCTTTCCCGATCTTCCTGCAGGTTATTGCGACCCCTTTGGTCTTGATGAAGAGAGAAGGGTCGGCAAGCCCCTGGTTATGGCTGTGCAGGGCATCTGTTATACGGTTGGCCTTGAGCTAATGCTGGCAACAGATCTCAGGGTGGCTGCATCCGATGCCCGTTTCGGCCAGATTGAAGTAAAACGTGGTATTTATCCGGTTGGGGGTGCAACAGTGCGCCTGCATGAAGAGATTGGATGGGCTAATTCCATGCGTTACATTCTCACCGGCGATGAAATCAGCGCTGATGAAGCTTACCGTCTGGGCCTGGTTCAGGAAATAACTGAACCTGGCGCGCAGGTTGCAAGGGCTCTTGAACTGGCCCAAAGCATTGCGACACAGGCTCCATTAGGAGTGCAGGCTTCCCTGCGATCAGCCCGCCTGGCCCGATCACAAGGTCCGGGCAAAGCCATTGCCAGGCTCTTACCCGATCTGCTGCCGATCATGAACAGTGAAGATGCCCGGGAAGGGGTGCAATCTTTCATAGAAAGGCGCCAGGCCCGCTTCAAAGGAGTATAAAGAAACCGATGGCTACTCCAGTCCAGCAGTGGATTTATGAGACAGAGGGACGAGAAGTTTGACTCTTTCCGACTCGAACGTAGTGCGTCAATAAATGATCAGTCAAAGCCCCCAATCCATCTGTCTTGCAGTTAATTTGCCTGTTCTGCTTGGCCTGATGATTAGGATTAGATCGCCGGGTTTCCAGATTACTATTCTTTAAGGCCCGTCAGTGAAGACTGAGCAGAAAAATAAGCTAAGCGAGCGGCATCAATTATCGACCGCTTGCCCGGTTATATTCTCTCCAGACAAAAAATGCGGCAATCAATAAACTCAGTATTTCTGCTGCCGGCATAGCAAGCCAGAGTCCGTTAACATCAAAATATCTTGGTAGCAAAAGAATACCGAGACCGATAAATACGAAGGTTCGCAGAAATGATATAAAGGCTGAGATCTTTCCATTCGATAAGGCGGTAAACATTGACGAAGCAAAAATGTTAAAACCGGCAAATAGGAAAGAAAAAGAGAAAATCCAAAATCCGTTAAGGGCGATGGAATTGACTTCAGTACTTCTACTGGTGAATATGCCAACAATAGCTGAAGCCCCCAGATTTGCCACGAGAAAAATGATCACAGAAAATATACAGATAAAACGGATACAGATCAATATAACCCCGCGTAACTTAACCCTGTTCGTGCAGCCATGATTATAGCTGATGATCGGGGCTATACCCTGGGCAAAACCGTAAAAGACAGCATTTAA
The DNA here is from genome assembly GCA_964456945.1 of uncultured Syntrophomonadaceae bacterium. GTDB lineage: Bacteria > Bacillota > Dethiobacteria > DTU022 > DTU022 > CAYWDA01. Next base: position 12,461 of record CAYWDA010000066.1, on the reverse strand, counting down.
TAAGAATTCGGAGTATAGCAGAATCGCTACAGCTGCTACCCCGTCAACCCCCAGTAACAGCAGCGCCGTCCAATTGAACAACAAGGTACTAAAACCGGTCGACATATAGGTAACCATCTCTGATGCACCATTAAAAGAGGCTTCGGCAAGAATTCGCAAGCGAATAATCGGCCTGGCAAAATACAATAACTTATCCTTTTTGAAAAAAAAGACTAAACCGAAAGCAGCCGGTATGGTTGTCCCAATACCAGTAGCCCACGCCGCTCCTCCGATCCCCATATCCATAACTACAATAAAAAGATAATCAAGAAATGCATTGGTAAGGCCGGCAGCAATAACCAGAGCCAGGCCTTTTTTCGGATGACCTGCAGTCACAAAATAGACTTCAAATAATAATTGAAACATCAATGCTGGAAGAAAAATTAGTAAGGGTAAAAAATAATCATAACAATATTCATACAGAATGCCATCTGCACCAAGAACGGCAAAAATTTGATCCATGAACAGAAAACTTGCGCCAGAAAAAAGAAGAGAAAAGATAAAACCTGCGGTAACAATAAATGAAAAAGTCCGCCTGGCATATTCATAGTTGCCTTTACCCATTTCCCGGGCGACTATGGCGCTGCCTCCGGTGGCCAGCATCATGCCAACTGCTCCAAAGATGCTATAAGCCGGGTATATAATGTTAATAGCAGCCAGGGCGTCAGTGCTAACAAAAATCGAGACAAATAAAGAATCGACAATTGTATAAATCGATAAAATCAACATCATGGCCATCGAAGGCATGGCGTAGCCAATAATGGACTTGTTTGTAACTTCTCGTGCCAGGGGATTTTTCATAATAAACCTTCACACTTTCTCTCTACCGATATCTACTCTATTTATGGTAAACTATAGAGTAACCCGATAGTCAAGGGGTGAGCCTTATGAAAGATCATTCTCAAACGCACTTTACCACCGGTGAGTTTGCCAGGTTATGTGGTGTATCTAAACACACCCTGTTCCATTATGATGCCATGGAAATATTTTCGCCTGAAACCAAAGGAGAGAATAACTACCGTTATTATTCATTGGAGCAGATAGAGGTATTTTTCGTTATAACCGCACTGAAAGAAATTGGCATGTCTCTGAGGGAAATTAAGAATTATCTTGACCGGAGAAGCCCCGGCGAACTGGTTATTCTATTACAAGAACAGGAACTGCAGATCAACCGAAAAATCGAAGAGTTGCTGGAAATTAAGGCAATTATAGCGAACAAGATGGAGCAAACAAAAAATGCTCTCGCAATTAATCATGGTGAGATGAGTATGCAGTGGCAGCGTAAAGAATATTTGCTGAAAACACAAATATACCAAAATGACAGCAAAGCGCAGGCCATTGCCGTTGCAAAACATGTAAGATTATGTAAAGAGTGGGGAGCCGAAAACCCATATTCTTTTGGTGGAGCGCTGAATCTTGCTAAAGTAATCTCTGAAGATTACAATGCCTATGAATTTTTCTATACGCGAATTGTCAGAAAACCGGGCAAGCCAGGTATATATCTAGTTAAGCCGGCGGGAACCTACATTACCTCTTACCATACCGGCGGCTACCATACCATAGAAGAGGCCTACCGTAGAACTATCGATCACGCTGCATCCAGTGGCCATGCTCTGACCGGTTTTCTTTATGAAGATGTTTTGCTGGATGATCTCTCTGTTCACGGTTATGACAACTACTCCTTAAAACTGTCTGTTCTGGTCAGGGAGCCCCGCTAGTAAGGTTTACAGCGTATCTTTTTTGACTTATTATAGCGTTAAGTACAAAGGGTCATTGCTTCAACTACTTAAAAAAGCAGTTATTTGTACCATGACTTTTTTCCAACGGAGAATCTTTAGCTATAACTATCCGAAACGCTGTTAACATTAAATAAATCAGCAATTTCTCTAACCACGCCACTACCGCTACATGAGTTGCAAACATAATGTGCTGTATTTCTAACCTCATAAGCGGCATCAAGCGGGCAGATTGAAAAACCAACCTGGCGCATCATTTGTAAGTCGTCTAGTTCACAACCAATATAGGCAATCTGCACAGCTTCAATGGCATAATTACTTTTTAACTGGTCAATCAGAACCACATTTTTTTCTATCCCTAAATAGCGATCATCTAAACCGAGCTTCAAAGCAAACCTTAGAAAGGGCGTTGCCCGTTCGCTGCTGATCAAAACAATATTTACACCGCTTCTCTCAGCCAGTAATTTGAAGCCGAAAACGTCTTTGCTCGAAAATCTTATAGTTTCTTCACCATTCTTTGTAAAGGAAAATTGGCCGTCTGTCAAAACACCTTCGCAATTCACCGCCACAAGTTTAACCGCTTTTATTTTCTTCTCAAGCACAGCATTGTCTCTAATCAGTAATCACCCCTACAGTATCTTTTCCAACCTTGATTTACTGTCCATCAATCCAGGTCTTGATCTTTTCTTTAATCTGATCGCGAATCTGGCGGAACGTGACCATTTTATCTTCATCTGTACCTAATGTGGCTGCGGGGTCTTCAAATGACCAGTGCAATCGCTGGCTAACCCCCGGAAAAGTGCTGGGGCACTTTTCTTCTGCCTTCGCGCAAACAGTGATTAAGTAGCTAAAATGTTCTTTGCCGAGGTATTCACTTAAATCTTTGGAACGCTGACCTTCCATGCTCACGTCTATTTCAGCCATAACTCTTTCGGTAAAGGGGTTAATGCCCTGTGGTTCTACCCCGGCGCTATAAACCTCGTAAGCATCTGAGCCGTAGTGGCGCAGAAAAGCCTCTGCCATCTGACTGCGAGCTGAATTACCCGTGCACAGAAACAGTACTTTTGTTTTTCTCATAGGACACCTCATGGTCGAAATCTTCCTGATTATTGGCAGTACAGCGACAGCGATCGATTATTTCCCTTAACGCTTCCATCTTCTTGATTTGTTCGTAAGAAATAGCCATTTATCTGCCCCTGACTATAAAATACTGCAAAGACGAGGCATATAAAAGGTGGTTTTAGTTAAATGTAGGTTAAAGATAGGTTAAGTTGAAAAATGGGGTAAATGCATCATAAATTAATTTGCTGATTGAGCAGGAATATCATTTATGATCAAGAATAGTATTACTAAAATATAAATACGTGCTACTCAATTAGGGTTCAGCTTGCCGGGTAGCAGGTATCGGGAGGTTTCTTTAAGGTGAGACGATTTAGATTTTATTCAGCCTTGGTTTTAATCTTTTTGATTATAGTTATGCTGACGGTGGGCTGTTCTGAAAAAGAGGCAGAAGAAGGTGATCTGCCGGCAGATAGCGAGGTTGTTCAAACCGGGACCCTGATCTTTACTGCGAACGGAGAAGAGTTTATCCGCGAGGGTTTTGTTTGTAAAGATGGCTGGGAGCTATCTTTTGATCATGCCTATGTAACACTTGCATCAATTTCAGCTTTTCAGACCGAGCCACCATATGACACCAGTCAGGGCTGGGGTATTGATGAAATGGCTGTTAAAAGAGTTGATCTTGGTGGTGCTTATACCCTGGACCTCGCTGCTTCTGATGCTGACCCGGTTGTTGTCGGGGAAGTGGATGCCGTCACGGCCGGCAGATATAATGCCCTTTACTGGGAGCTGGTTCGGGCGCACACCGGGCCTTCTGAGGGTTATGTGGTGCTTTTGATTGGCAAAGCCGAAAAGGACGGGGTGGCAATTGATTTTAGTCTTGGTCTTGACAAAGAGGTAGCCTACCTGGGTGGAGAATATGTCGGAGATGAGAGAAAGGGAATTCTGCAGGCAGGCGGCATCGCCGATGTTGAGATGACCTTCCATTTCGACCACCTTTTTGGCGATTTTGGTGAGGACCAAGATAATGATATTAACGTGGAAGCGCTCGGCTTCGGGCCACTTGCTGCGCTGGCATCAGATGGTAAGTTTGAAGTCAGCTTAAGTGAATTGCAGACACTGCTCAGCTCTGAAGACTACCAACTGCTGGAGGCGGTAATGACCCACCTGGCCCATGTCGGCGAGGGGCATTGCCTGGCTTCTTTCCTGCAAAATGATCTATAAAAGCGATAAGTTCTTTCTGCTAAGCATTTTAGGCCTGGCCGCCGGGTTAACCTTGACCCTGATACCGCTTAGGGTTGCTGCGCACGGTGTGCAGATTTCATCAGCTACAGTGAGCGGTATAGAAATTACTGCCCTTTACGATTCAGGTCAACCAATGGCCGGTGGGCAGGTTAATGTTTATGCTCCGGATAATCCACTGGAGCCATGGCTGACAGGTATCTGCGACCAGCAGGGTAAATTTTTCTTTATCCCGGATTACAGCAAACCAGGGCTGTGGGAGGTCCAGGTTCGCCTTGCCGGTCACGGCGATCTGATTCGAATTGAGATTACCGGCAGTGAAGAAGCAATTGCCACCGGTACGACCGGCTTGTCTGCCCTGCAAAAAGCAGTTATGGCCTTAACTGTAATCTGGGGTGCAGTTGGCACTGCGCTGTTTTTCAGTAGGAGGAGAACCTGATGCATATACCCGATGGAATTCTTCCTGTTTCAGTGGTCGTAAGCGGTTATGCAACAGCAGGCGGCATGACCTGGCTTTCACTGAGCAGGATCAAAAAGAAATTTGTCAATCCGCGTCAGGCCATACCGCGCGCATCTTTACTGACAGCTGTATTTTTTGTTGCCTCCCTGATTCACATTCCGATTCCCCCGACCAGTGTGCACCTGGTTCTTTCCGGCCTGGTCGGGGTTATTCTCGGCTGGTTCGCTTTTCCGGCTATCCTGGTCGGCCTTTTCTTTCAGGCAGTAATGTTTCAACACGGCGGCTTAACCACGCTGGGGGTTAATGCCTGCCTGATTGGTATTCCGGCCCTTTTAGCCGGGGCAATTTTTCAGGCACGCCGTTTCTTCGGCGCGAAACAGAAGGCGGTAAACGGGGTGCTGGCTTTTACTGGCAGTTTCCTGGCTATTGCGCTCGGTGCTGTTATTGCAGCCCTGCTTTTAATCTATACCATCCCGGCTCAGCTTGATGCCGCCGCCGAACGGGCAGCGATTATTACCTTAAGTGCCGCCCACCTGCCGGTAGCCCTGCTGGAAGGGGTCTTTACTGCCCTGGTTGTCGTATTTTTAATGCGTGTTAAACCTGAGCTACTGGAGACGGAAGAATATGATCACTTCGACAAAACAGCTGGTTCCTGATTCCAACCTGCTATACCGCTGGGAAACCCGCCATAAATTGGTCGGTTTAATGGCTTTGATCTTTAGCTATGCCTTTATTCGCGAGCTGTTGCTGCTGCCGCTGGTCTTGGCCATTACTGTGGCTGTCTACAGTTGTGCAGAACTTTCCTTTTCTTATTATTGGTCGCGAATCCGGCTGCCTGGCATCTTTTTGCTGACCCTGGCCCTGATTCTGCCCTTTGGGGCGGGTAACACGGTTTTAGCCCAGCTTGGCCCGCTTGCCCTTAAACTGGAAGGGCTGCAAAGTGTGCTGCTGATTTCGGTAAAATTTTTCTCCATTTTCGCCCTGGTTTTAATTCTTTTTGCCGGAACGCCGCTGGTCAAAATGATCAATGCACTGCGCAAGCTGGGCTTACCTTCTTTACTGACCGAAATGATTATTTTTACCAATCGTTACATCTACCAGCTGGCCGCTGATCTGCGCCGGACACAGGTTGCTGCCGGTCTGCGGGGCTTCAGAGGGCGCTCACTCTTTTCCCTGAAAACCTTAGCTTACATGGTCGGAACACTGCTGGTGCGCAGCCATGATCAGTCTGAGCGTGTTTTTCAGGCTATGACTTTGCGTGGTTACGGTCAGGAACAGCTGGCGGTCAGTGTAGACCAACCAAAAAGCGGCGACCGCCTTGCTCTCGCCGGCTTTTTACTACTTGCCCTATCTTTAATCTTGCTCCAACTGCTCCTTTTTCGGGTCTCCTGAGGGGCATTCCTTTTGACGATCAGAGAAGAATCGTATGGTATAATCAGTAGAAAGTTACGCAAAGGGGACTTATAATTGCCAGGTGTCTTATCGGTAAACGACCTTGTTTTTAGCTATCCTGACCAACCAGCGATTTTAAACCGGGTAAAATTTGATGTTTCGGGTGGAGAACGAGTTGGACTGATCGGGCCGAACGGGGCCGGTAAAACCACGCTCTTTCTGCTGGCCTGCGGTATAGTCAGGCCACTGGGCGGCAAGATCGAAGTTTTAGGCTCCCCGGTAGTTAAAAACCATTTTAACCCGGCAGTTGGCATGGTATTTCAACACACCAGTGATCAGCTGATCAGCCCCTCCGTGCGGGAAGATATCGCCTTTGGTCCGCAGAATATGGGTTTAAGTGCAGCGAGGGTGGCAGAATCTGTAGAACAGGCCGCCATGGAGACAGGAATTACTGACTTGCTAGAGAGGATTCCTCACCAGCTTTCGAGCGGCGAACAGCGGCTTGTTGCCCTGGCCGGTATTTTAGCCATGGAGCCGCAGTTGCTGATTCTCGATGAACCGACTTCTGATCTTGACATGCGTTACCGTCGTCGCCTGGTCGGGCTTTTGAATGAAATGACTGAAAAAACGCTGCTTATTGCTTCGCATGATCTGGAGTTTATTCTGGAAGTTTGTACCCGGGTGATTTTGCTTGATCAGGGCTTGATTCAGGCTGACGGTGAACCGCAGAAGGTAATGTCTGACCGCTACCTGATGGAGTCTCACGGTCTGGAAGTACCCCACTCACTTACAGCAAGGTGGCATCACCACCGTGGAAGTGAACGCGAGTGCCAGTAAATAAGTAAACCCTTTAAGTTAAGGTAACTTTTCTTGTAAGAAGCTATCAGTCGGTTACAGTTAGCGTATCGAGCAGTGCTTTGCGAGTTCGGGCTTGTAAATTAAGGGATCCTTTGCTTTTTTCCCAATTGCTTATTGTGACAACAGAGACCCCGAGCAAGCGTGCAAACTCGTTTTGCGACATTCTATAATCAGATCTGAGTCCGGCTACCGCTTTACCGGTAAGCTTTCCATGATTGATCTTCTCAACTAACACTACCTTTTTGCTTATTGCCAGGGTTTGCTTATTTTGAGGCTGGTCGCATTTGCTTTTGTCTCTTTTCTGGCAAGGGTCAGGCGCTGCTTCACAATGATCGTAACTTTCATCCTCGGTTGCATCATCAGCGTTACCTTCACCGCCTAAATCGATGCCAAAAACTGCTTCTAATTCAGTATCTGCTAAACGCCGGCTTTTGCCTTTTTTGCTGCCGCCAACTCTTGAGGTTAAGGCTTCTTCGGCTCCTTCGGCAATTAAATCATCCAGATTTACACCCCGCAATAGAAAGAGTAACTCAGGATGCTCATCTAACCGTCTTCCCACCCCGTAAAGTGTTGCAGCGACATGCTTGCACATGTCGGCCCAATCCGGACAGTCACAGGAAAGTGCAATCTCGGCGGGCAGGGGAAACAAGCCTTTTTCGCGATCTGCTACCACAGTCATGATATTTTTTGCTAGTTTGCCCTGCAGCAGTTCCAGTATCGAGCCAATCTGACCTGCACACTGTTTTTTTATCTGCTGCCACTTATGTTCCGGCAGCTTTTCAACACAAATCTTCACGTTGTAGAGGTGTGTGCCGCAAACGATAGCCTCAATAATGCCTTCGCTGATAGCCAGATGGCAAACAAAGCCATTGCGCACATAACTGCGCCCCCTGGGCAGGCGGTTGGCATAGTCACTGAAAGATTCCAGATGGCTGCACCACCCGCTGCCCCAGAAAGTGCGGGCAATTTTACGCCCTTCAATTTCTACCGGGCAGATTTCTATCCCTTTTTTCCGAAGTTTTTCTACCTTTTTTAGAGCCTTTAAACGTTTTTCAGCCACCGGTATATACCTGGGCCAGCCAAAACTGTCTCTGCCCATGCTGCTTCAATCCTTCCGATTAAAAATTTAAAGACCCTGCTACATTCATAGCGATGCTCGTTCCAGATCAAGAGCGACCATGTTAATCAGCTCTCGGTCACCCATTTCGGTAAGCATTTTTTCTGCTCCGATTTTTAGTATACCATCAGCAAGCTCTTTTTTATCATCGATCAGCAGGTCGATTTTCTCTTCAATTGTTCCCCGGCAGATAAATTTGTGCACCAAAACATTACGGTGCTGACCGATGCGGTAAGCCCGGTCCGTAGCCTGATTTTCAACCGCCGGATTCCACCAGCGGTCAAAATGAATCACGTGCGATGCGGCAGTCAAATTAAGCCCCGTGCCCCCGGCTTTTAAGGACAGCACAAAAAAGGGCGGCCCATTGTCTGTTCCAAAGGCATTAACCAAACCCTGGCGGTCTTTCACTGAAGTACCCCCGTGCAAAATCAATCCGCTACGGATGAAAATTTCTTCCAGAAAAGCGGCTATGGGTTCGGTCATTTCCCGAAACTGGGTAAAAACTAAAACTTTTTCCTGACGAGAAGCAATCTCTTCACAGATATCCTGCATACGATTAAATTTACCGCTTGCTGCCGGTTCATAAACCCCGCCACCTAAAACCTGGCCCGGGTGATTGCAAATCTGCTTAAACCGCATCAGGTAGGAAAGCACCAAGCCCCGCCTTTGAATTCCCTCAGCGTTAACAAGGGCTTGCTTCATCTCTTCAACCGTCTTTGAATAGAGAGCAGCCTGCTTTCCGGTAAGGCCGCAATAAACTTTTAACTCAGATTTATCGGGCAGGTCAGAAATAATCTGCCGATCGCTTTTTAATCTGCGCAAAATATACGGGCTAACCAGATTGCGCAGCGGCGCGTAACGGTCACTTTCGCCTTCTTCCAGACCCTTAGCAAAGATTTTGAACTGCTTTTGTGAGCCGAGCAGGCCGGGGCATAAAAAATCAAAGAGTGACCACAAATCGGTCAGCCGGTTTTCCAGCGGGGTACCTGTCAGGGCAATACGCGCTTCAGCTTTCAGTTTTTTCACCGCTCTGGTCTGGCGCGAGGCTGGGTTTTTAATCGCCTGAGCTTCATCTAAAATAACCAGTTGCCAAATGATATCCTGCAGCCATTCCTGTCGCAACAGCATGCCGTATGTTGTTATGACCAGATCAGTGTCAGAAAAACTCTCTAGCGGTTTGTTAACCATTTCCTCCATTTCCTCCCGACTGGCTTCCGATGGGTGGAGGCATTTAAGCTTCAGACTGGGGGCAAAGCGTTCAGTTTCTGCCTTCCAATTAGCCAGCAGCGATGCAGGCAAAACAAGCAGTGAAGGCATCCTGTCTCTGCCGCGGTCAGTTTTTTCTGCTGCTCTATTCTGCTTAAGGGTTAGAAGCAAAGCGATCACCTGAATGGTTTTTCCCAGGCCCATATCATCGGCCAGGCAGGCTCCCAGGCCGAGGTTTGATAGAAAATTAAGCCAGTTGTGGCCCGCCTGCTGGTAGGGTCGCAGCTCACCGTTGAAACCGCTATCTATACTAACGGCACGCTCTTTGGCCATCCGCAGTTGCTCGAGCATTTCAGCAAGCCATGGGCCGGCATTAACATAAGACCAGTGGCGGTTATCTTCGGCCGCTTTATCATCAAAATTTAAACCCGGCGGGGCACCTGCCAAAAGGCGCATTGCTTCGATAAATGATATTTCGCCCCCGGCCGCATCTTTCTCTAACTGTTTCCAGTGGTCGAGCACTGCAGAAAGTTTTTCACGGTCGACCTCTACCCACTGCCCGCGCAGATAAACGAGGCCATCTTCGGACTGCATAATCATCCTGAACTCTTCTTCGGTCAGCGACTGGTCTTCCAGAGCCAGCCCAACCTTGAAATCAAGAAGAGTGTCGATTCCGAAACGGCCCTGTGATTTTTCACCCACGGTTACAGAAACTCTGGGACGGGCCCTTTTGCGCCACCAATCCGGTATGCGCACCAGTATACCGCTTTCTTCAAACAGGGCGATCTCACTTAAGAATTTATAAGCATTATCCGGAGTCCAGACTAAGGGGTGGTAAATGTCACCAGTTTCAACAAGATCATGCACAAACACGCTGTTCTCTGAGGCCCGGTAGACCGGTGTTAATAGCTTCAGCAAGACATTCTTATTTTTTTCTCCTGCATACTCCAGCAGTGCCTTGCCGAGCGGTTGATACTGAACTTTGCCACCCGCTGAAAGATGTGGGGCATAAGTGGCCAGAAAGGCAAAGGGGAATTCGGAGTCACCCTTATTTTCTGCGAGATGGAAACAAACCCGGCCAACCTGGTGCCAGAGAGGGGCATGTTCTTTTAGCCAGTTTGTGAGGCTCACCCCGCTGGTTTCTAACTCCTTCTGCACCCAACTGTCAAGATCGCCCCACAGCATAGCGATAACTTCTTCGTTTAAATATTCACCGCCTTGCATCGGCGGGGCTGACAGCACCAGCATTTGTCTTTCTGCCAACGGTGGCGGTTCGATCGGTTTTAGCTGCTCAGGTTCACTTTCAGGTCTACGGCACAGTTCCGTCAGGTAGCCTTCAGATATTTTGCGCCAAAAAAACGCAGATGCAGAAAGGGGTTGGTCAGGTTTCGAGGCGGCCAACGTGAATAGACCGGCCGCCGAGCAGGTTATAAAACCGCCAGCCACTTTTCGCAACCAACGACTGTATTTATGGTCATAGTTGCTTTCTCCGGGTGATTGCGCCATTTGCCCGCTTTCCGGGCAGACCAGGCGAAGTTGCCCAGATGGTGTGAGGATTATCTCAAAAATCATTATTGATAATTTTTCCTTTTCTGTGGCGAGCAAGTCAGGAAGACAGTTCACTTGTCACGCTCGCGAAGTCTTGTCCTAGGGAAGGGTAAAGAAAAAGCTTGCCCCACTGCCCACTTCACTTTCAGCCCAAAGGTTACCGCCGTGGCGGGGGATGATGCGGTAGACGATACTTAAACCGATGCCGGTTCCGGGAAATTCGCCGGCTCCGTGCAAACGCTGAAAGGGAACATAGAGTTTATCGGCATAGGCCATATCAAATCCGGCGCCGTTGTCAGTAATATAGAAAGTACTGTTCTTTTCAATGGTGCAACCTATATCAATTCGGGCCTGATTATTTTCAGAGCTGAATTTCCAGGCATTACCGAGTAAATTTTCCAGGGCCAGGTGTAGCAAGTTTTTATCGCCCCGTGCTGTCATTCCTGAAGTGATCTCCACAGAAACTGAACGCTCCGGTTCTACGCCCTGCAACTCAGCAATTATTTCAGCAGCCATCTCACTGATATTGACTTGCTCATATTGAAGATCAACCCGGGTTACCCTGGAGAGGATAAGCAGATCATCAATCAACTCGCCCATACGGTTCGCCGCTTTCTGGATTCGATCCAGGTAGTGTCTGCCCTGAACATCAAGCTTTGCGCTGTAGTCTGATTGCAAAATTTCGCTAAAACCACCCATAGCTCTTAAGGGAGCACGCAAGTCATGTGAGACAGAGTAAGCAAAGGCATCGAGCTCACGGTTTGAAGCTTCCAACTGGGCGGTACGCTCTATTACGCGCTGCTCGAGATCGTTTTGAAGCTTAATGTTTTCTAATTCAGCCGACTTAAGGTCGCTAACATCAAGGGCTGTATCAAGTACACCAACCATTTCTCCGCTACCATCGTATACCGCTACACCGGTCATCTGCCAGTAGCTTCCGTCGGGTGATCTGTATACTCCTCTACGAGTAATGCCCGACTCAAAAACATCGATTATTGGGCAGTCCGGGCAGGGTTCACTAAGTTTATGGTAAGCTTTGTAGCATTTCTCTCCAAGGGAATTATCATGTTTTAAGTGCCGACCTACAATAGCGTCAGAATTGGTCCAAATAATATTCATATTCAGATCTAAAAAAGTTACCTGTTCTGCCAGGTTATTAATAATCAGTTCTTTTTCACGTTTTTCCCGCAGCAGGGCTTCTTCTGCCTTCTTACGTTTAGTAATATTATCAAAGGTTGCGTAAACCTGAAAAGGTTTAGTTTCACCGGGTTTAAATAGCGGTGTGGCATTGATCGAAAGCCAGACATGTTCCTTTTTTTGTGGGTGATATACGCCCATAATGAGCGGCCCAACTTTTTTGCCAGTGCGCAGAGCGACCATGGCAGCATGTTCTTCACCGGGGAAAACTGAACCATCTTCTCGAATTGACTGCCATCCCGGGTCCAGTGAAGTTTTGCCCTGCATCTGGTCTAAAGATAAGCCAAGAATCTCCTCTGCTGCCGGATTTGCCGAAATGATTGTGCCATCCGCTGCCTGGTAAACAACCCCCTGGGCCATGGTTTCGAATAGGCGCCGGTGTTTCTCCTCGCTTTCAAGCAGGGCTTGTTCGGTTTCTTTGCTCTTGCTAATATCGCGGAAAGCTACAGCAAAATAACCCGGTTTATCAGTGTATGCGCGAACATCAAACCAGCGTCCGAGTGTTTCGTAGAAGCTTTCGAAACGGATCTCCTCACCACTTAAAGCGACTTTTCCGTAAGTGCCAATCCAGTCAAAATTTGCTTTTTCAATGCCGGGCAGAATTTCA
>CAYWDA010000065.1:0-11960 GCA_964456945.1 uncultured Syntrophomonadaceae bacterium | reverse complement strand
CGTGAAGGCAGCCTGGTTGAGGCTGTAAGAGCCATTCTGGAAATTATCTACAAGGACTTCACTTTTACCGGGAGTAGTTGTTGCTACTAAGGGCTCCACGCTACCACCTGTAAGCCCACTGCCGTTAATTGTTATCTGATCAACATTGGTTCCGGCCAACTCGCCGGTAAATTCAACGGTAAAGGGGCCGCCTGCAGCGCCTGTCACTGAGACATCAGCCGAACCAATATTGGCAAGCGCTCTCAGGGAACTCTCTACCGTGACCTCGGCAGGGTTACCCGATGTGGCGTTAGCGTTATAAGCGATATCTCCTGTTGTTTGCCCCCCGTAAGTGAGAGTAAAAGTGCCGCCCGTAGCCCCGCCCAGATTTACTGTCTGAACCTCGTTCTGAATATTTTTGATACCACTTTCGGGATTACCTTTGACATGGTAAGCTCTCTCCCTGACAAATGGCACCTTAAGGGTCTGATGCCCGCCAAAGATGTAGAGCCCATTAGTTTCAGTATTGGCAACACCAACCAGGTGATTAATAAATTCAAGGACTTCAGGAGCGATAGCGCGCCTGTCCTCAGCGGTCAGGCTTTCGTTAGCTCCGTAGATGCTTAGCTCGCGAATTCTCTGTAAGGCATCCAATCCGTTCTGCAGGGAAAACTCGGTGTTATCAAGCCAGCCGCTGGTCTGGTTCATGTTCAGGCGAAACTGTTCGTTGCGATTAACTGCCGATGTGTAACTCATAACCCGCCCAACACCGACAGGGTTTTCCGAAGGACGCTGAAAGACCTTGCCGGTTGAAAGCTGGTTAGAATATTTATCAAGCCTGTTCAGACTGCGCTGCAGGTTGAAGTTAACAGTATCAGCAATCATGCGATGAGTTATACGCATTTCAGGAGCCTCCTTTGCTTAGCGGCCAAGTTCGTTAAAGAGCACTGACAGCATTTCATCAACATAGCTTAAATAGCGTGCTGCTGCCTGCCAGGCATGTTGAAATTGAACCATATTGAGCATCTCTTCATCCATATTCACACCGGCAATAGAGCGGTGCAATTCGGTTATCTGGGTTAGCGTTTTTCCGAACGCTTCCATCATTCGCTGACTCTCCTGAGCTTCAGAACCCATTTTTGTAACCATGCCCCGGTAATATTCAGAGATTGAAACATTGTCCAGGCGTCCCGGTGCGTTGTCATCCCTTAAGCGGGCTATCTTTAGCGCATTTGTGCCATTTCCCGGCTCATTGGGGTCAGATGAAGCGGCAATGTTAGCCGTATCAGCAATAATACGATCATCTAGAGCAAACTGAAGGGCGGCTGGAATGTCACTCCGCAATTCCTTAAAAAAACCATAACCGGTAACATCCTGATCGCGGCCATACCCACCACTATGAATTGCATTTACTTCATTTACAATTACTGTAACAATATCATTTAAGTTTTCCTGCATGCCAGGGATATCATTATTGACAGAGTCAAGCAAGCCAAGAACCCGGCCGGTATTCATTTTAAGCGGTAAACCACGACTGCTGACCACCTGCAGCCCCTGGTCTGCACCGCCAGCTTCCACAGCGATGTGGAAAGCCCGGTCTTCCTGGACAAGGATTCTTCCTCCGGCAAATATTTCAACCGTACCGTTATCTTTACGGTGAACACTGATATCAACCAGCTCGGACAGATCTTCAATAGCCAGATCAAGCTGATCGAGCAGTTCATTTGATTTTTGCTGTAAAGCATCAATGTAACGTATTTTTTCGTTAAGTTCGCTGATTGCATCAGCCATCTCGTTTACTTCAGCAACCCGCATGTAAAGCTCGCCGCGCAGATCCATACGTAGCGATTCAAGGCGCAGGTAAACATCTTCAAAAGAACGGGTCAGGCTAATTGCCTGTTCGCGCAAACCTGCACGGACTGAGGCCTCTTCAGGGGATGAACTGAGTTCCTGCCAGGTATCAAAAAAACCGCCCAGATAGGCACTGATGCCGTAATCATCGGGCTCCATGAATATCGCTTCAGTACCCTGGTATGTTTCACGGCGTGTTTCCCAGTAGGCTTCATGTGAACCGGTGCTAACCATCTGGGCATGGTAGAACTCACTGCGCACCCTGATAATATCGGTTACCACCACACCACGACCTGGTGCAAGTGAAGGTCCGGACACGATTGGCGGCACAACAGCTTCCATTTCTGCTCTCTGACGGCTGTAACCAGGAGTATTGGCATTGGCCACATTCTGGCCGCTGACTTCCATCCCTTTGTGTTGAACTCTTAGAGCCTTGCGTCCGATTTCAAAAGAGCCGAAAATGGTTGACATTGTTTGTTCTCCTTTATGTCGCCCTTCTAATTAGCAGTTGCGGTCAAGATTCTTGGCGGGCCCCTTATCTTCGTTCTTCAGCTGGCCCCGTTCGTCGTAGGTAAGTCTGGCTTCCAGTAGTGATTCCTGAAGTTCCCTGGAGAAACGCAACCGTTCTTCCATCAGAACCTTGTTTACTTCATGGTGCACTTTGATTTGTTTTAGCAGTTCAGTTACCCTGGTCAGCTTAACCAGCAAATCTGCCTGCCTGCTTTTTTGAATAGTTGTTAAGATATATTTTTGCAAACCGGTTCCCTCGGGAACCAGGCTTTTTCGTCGCTCTTCAAGTGAGGCGATGTGTTGTTGGATGAAGGAGCGTTCTTTTTCCGCTTCCATCAATTCCTGGTAATCCCCTGCTATCAACTGCTCGCGCAGCTGTTCTTCAGACTCTTGCAGCATTTTGAAAAGCCTGGCTCCGTCTGCCAGTATCTCTTCGAGCAGCATGAGCCTCTTGCCGTAAGAAGGCTCAGTCATTGATGGCCTTCCTTTCTATTGAAGGCTAAACCTTACCAAAATACTTGAGCATAGCCTCGGCCAGCTTGTTACTGTCCACATCATAGGTGCCCTGATCAAGCTGCGCGGCAATGCTTCTGATGCGAGCCGCCCTTTCGGGGCCGGTTTCACTATCAATCCGCTCCATCTCCTGCTGCAGGACAGTAATCAGTTGTGACAGCTCTTTGCGGTCTTCCGCCTTTACAGACGCCTTCTTGGAACCGCCAGACGGCTTGCCGGGCTCTTCGGTCAGAATACGATTTATCAGCTGCAGGTAGTTTGAACTGATTCTCACCTTGATCCCTTCTTTCTCTGCGCTAAAAATTAAATCCTGGAAGGCTGCACATTCAGCCCTTCATAGATAATAATCGTCAGTAGTGGTAAATAGTTAAGGGGCAAAAGAAGATTTACTGATTTATTTATCCCAGTGGAGAATTTTTACTTCAAATTCCTGCTGATCTAGAACTAAACGCACATTGTTGTAGGTTTTATCAACGCGATACTCAGTGCCGCCAAACCTGACCCGAATGTTTTCGTAGACTGCACCAAGATGGACCCGACCCTTGTAAGGAACCTGGATTAACCCCTGGTCAGCTGTAATGCGGGGCGAACCGGCCTCACCAACAAAAACATCTCCACCTGCTTCTACGCTGCCGCCCCGGAAGAGACGGGCGATGCGCACTTCGCCATTGCATTTCATTTGCGAATTATAGGCGCCTGGACCGGGTATAATAATGTCGCCGGTACAGGTTAAAATACTGTTCTGAATATAGGGAGCGGTAATATCAGCTGGCACGACCCTTGTTTCACGACCACCCTGCAGCGCTGAAAGTTTGTTCCTGATATCGCGTAAAGTAGGCCGATCAAGTGACTGGCTATACTGGAAATCAATAAAATGGGGGGCGATATCTTTAATAACTGCGATCAGGTTTTCAGGCAGTGATTTCCCTACATCCCTCAATAACTTGACCAAAGTCGCTGCATATTCAGGAAGATCGGTAAACTTACTTTGCAGCAAAGCGCGCACCACCGCAGCTTCCATCTGTTCAGTATGCTTGCCTTTTGCTTCGAGCGCCTTGGCTACTTCATCGCATGCTTCGAGAGCATTATTCAGACTGTCGAACATTTGATCAATTGTGGCGTATACATCTTTCAGCATAATATCTACCCAGCCAGCCTGAACCCTGCATTTAATACAGTTGTTTTTAAAAATAATACTGCCCCCGGCTAAAATCTCTGCCCCGGACGCGTTTTCGCCGATCTCAATATCACCGTCGGCCGCAACCTTCATTCCCTCAGCTACTCCGCCATGCAGCTTAAAATGGCCCTGAAAGTAGACATTGCCACTCTTAATGTCTACATCGCCTTTTTGGGTATAGACATCATCAACCCTGAAAGAATGCATGCGCCCTTTTTTATATGATGGCAATCCTTTACGGGTTGCAACTACCTGACTTTTATCAGCGTTTAATTCTGTTCCGCTTTCGCAATTAACCTCAACCCGCTTAACCGGATCAGGCTGTACTTCTGCACCGGTGACCCTTTTGCCTGGCAAACCAGGAACCGGGGGATGAATTATGGCGATTACGTCACCCTCGGCCACCTGCTCAATCTCAAAGCGTTTCCGAAAGTCGACACGGCCTTCCTGGTCATCATAAGTAACCGATTTTACTCCCCCGTGCAGCAGTGATTCAACTCTGCCGTCTGAACCCTGTTGCACCGGATCGCCTGAAGCCACCGTTTGCCAAATTTCTTTTTCTTCAATTAAACGGGGAAAAATAGTCTCATCGATTCCATAGACTATTTTTTCAGCTTTAATTATTTTTAGAATATCTTCTATGCCGGTAGTAGAAATCTCTTCTTCAAAGAGACGACCTTCTACAACTAAATTATCGCTATGGGGGTGATCCATGATTATGTGTGTTTTCTTTACGCCGGGAATGTAGCGTGCCTCTGCCTTCATTTCATCAGCGCTCAGCTTGATTTCAACCTGATCCGGTTTAAGATCTTCTATTGCTTTTAGTTCAACCTGATCACCGGGAAAAACTTCTTCCTTTTCAGTTACCTGCCTACCGTTAACTGTTATTGCTACTCCCTTACCCGGGCGAATTACAGCCCCGCTCTTACCTTCTGAGCGCTGACCGCTGACGACAACCTTTCCATTTTCCACGGAAAGCAGAACTTTCTGATCTGATTTAGGTCCACTGGCTCCGTTCTTCTGATCCATTTTATAGCCCCCCGTGTTTCTTCTATTAGCTTGATCAAAATGGTTAATCTATAGCAGTCAGTTTACCAGGCACGTAAGATATATTCGTGTTTGACACCGCAAACATAAAGCTAATTAGTTATGTTAGCAAGTTAGTGCCGCGGTTTTTTCTGAACCGTTTTTACTGCTTCAAGAACAGTCCTCAGAACATCAAGGTCTTTTTGCATAGCCAACAAGTCAGCCCTGCCGTATGAGTCACCCTTAATTGACACTACGTAGCGCGGTGGAATATTATTCAGGGCCAAAGCAGCTATATCCAGGCGACACTGCTCACAGTTACAGAACTCATAATGCTTCTTGATGTCATCAATGGCGTGGGAAACTACTACTTCCATCAGATTTTTAAGCTCCAAGGCTTTTCATCTCCCCTGTCAATTAATACTTGCTGTTAAGATGGCTCACGATAATAAATGTGCCCGGGCACCTCATGATCCTGGTAAACTCTGTCAACCACCAGGTTTAGAGTTTCTAGCAGATCCAGTTCATAATGCTGCAGCGGTTCAAAGTCGTCTTTGCGGCTAATAACGCGCACCAGGGGGCGGGTTGGGTGCCCATGACTATTGTTGACCACAACCCCAACTACACCGTTGTTCAGACCGACAAAAGTTCCAATCGGGTAAGCGGAAATATTGTGATAAAAGGTCTGGAGAACCTGAAGATCAAAGCCTTCAGCTTCTGATTCCATTATTTCCATGGCCAGGTGAGGCATAAAGCCGGGACGGTAAGGGCGATCAGATACCAGTGCATCGTATACATCAGTAACCGCGCAAATCTTAGGGTAAAGCTCCATTCCATCACCGGTCAGCCCCTGCGGGTAGCCGCTACCATTCACTCTTTCATGATGTTTAAAAATAATCGACAGGGAAGGGCCATTAAAAAGATGCCGCGTTTTAACCAAATCAAGACCATAGGCCGGATGCCTTTTCATCTCTTCCATTTCATTATCGGTCAGGCGACCCCTTTTGTTAAGGATAGAAAGCGGTACAAGCACTTTTCCCAGGTCGTGCAGAAAAGCTCCCAGGCCAAGATTTTTTAATTCAGTTTTTCGCATTCCCAGGGTAATAGCGGTCATGATCGAAAAAACCGCAACATTTACAGAATGCGAAAAAGTGTAGTTATCTGTATATCTAATATCTGATAAATTTACAGTAAGGTTTTTGTTACTTAAAAGCTGGTTGACGATATCATCAAGGATTCCCGTCAACTCTTTTTTTACCGTTAGAAGGCGGGTAAATTTTGAATTGCCATCTTCTTTCAGATCATTTAGCGTGGAGCGCACCAAGCTAATAGCTCTTTCTCTGGTCTCTTCGAGAATTACGTCTTCAACCTGCACATCAGGAATCAGGCTGTCATGAATATAGACTGCCCGGACATCAAGCCTTTTAAGCTGCTGGATATATTCTGCCTGCAGCTTAACCCCGGCATTTAGGAGGGGAGCTCCTTCGCCATAATTAACTCTTTTAGCAACTTCCATTCCCGGACGCAGTGCCCAGACCGGCATTAATCTCATATAATCGCACCTATTGTTTGTGTAATGACATGCTGTTAAAAAACTGTTCTACTTAATTCTATTTGGCAGGTAGAAACTTTGTAAATTAGATTGATATTATCAATAATCTGGCAATTAGTCAATTGACTTATCTCTGTTTTGCTGCATGGATTGTTGCATCTTCACCATGAAAGGCCCTAAACCAAAAATCCAGACGGCCTCGTAATATTTTCCGTCCGCTGCTACTTGAGTGCCGCGACCATGCTTACGATTCAACAGCCATTTGCCGCTGTAAATATCCCCTGCTGGCGGGGTAAAGTTACCGTAACCCTGCTTTCGACCCTTCCTCCAGCGTCCGGCATAATTGCTGCCATCAGACCAGGTCCGAATGCCCCAACCATTAAATTTACCCGCGCACAGTTCACCCTGATAACTGCCTCCCCGGACGAATGTGCAAATTCCGTAGCCATGCATCTGGCCTTTCTCCCACCAGCCTATGCTGACCGACCCATCAGCCTGCTCATGGCAGCCATTTCCCCACCAAAAATTATCCTGAAAAGAACCTTCATAACGGTCCCCTTGCGCAGAGCAAAACAGGCCGCAGCCATGCATTTTATCTTCAAGCCACTCGCCGCTATATTTAGAACCGTCAGGCCAGATTTGCTCGCCCCGGCTATCCCTTTTTCCATCTTTAAAGGTCCCGCTATACTTGATTCCGCTACTGTAAACCACCTCACCCTTCCCATTGGGACGGGCACTGCGCAGCTCACCGCTGTAAACTGCTCCATCGGCAAAATAAAAAAGTCCACTATCGGCCGATGCGCCATCTTTGAACATTCCCTCATAGCGGGAACGATCTTTAAAGGTTAGCCTGCCTTCGCCATGCGGCAGATTGTTTTTGCTGTCACCTTCATATATAGAGCCATCCGGGTATGAACATATACCCTGACCGCTGTCACGTCCGTGTTCATAGCTGCCTTTAAATACTTTTCCATCAGAAAAGGTGACACTGCCTTTGCCGTGGGGTAAGCCTTCCTGCAGTTCCCCTTTATATAGAGCATCGCCGGCAAAATAAAAACTTCCCTGATCATCAAAACCGCCTTCACTGAATAAGCCTTCGTAGCGAGAGCCATCCGCAAAGGTATAAACACCCTTACCATGCATGAGGTTCTCTGCCCACTGTCCATTATAGCTGCGGCCGTCAGACCATGTCTGCGTTCCGATTCCTTCTTTACGATCTGCAACCCATTGTCCGGAGTAAGTTCTTCCATCCGGCCAGGTCATTATCCCTTCACCCTGACGAAATGCTTTTCGCCACTGACCTTCGTATCTTTTACCATCAGGCCAGGTATATACTCCATAGCCTTCATAAAGGCCGTTTATAAAATCACCTTCATATTTCTCGCCGCTCGGCCAAAAGTAAGTGCCTAGGCCATGCATCTGGTCATCATGCCACTCACCCACATATTTTCGCCAATCGGCAAAAAGATAAGTGCCGCTTCCATGCATGCGGTCATTCTTCCAGTGCCCTTCATATTTGTCGCCATTAGACCAGACAAATACTCCCTCACCGTGATAAAGTCCATTTTTCCATTCACCACTGTACCTGCTTCCATCAGGCCAGGTAACAGTCCCCTTGCCGTGCGGCTTTTCACTTAATAATTCGCCCCGGTAATTTCCATCGCCGGCCAGGTTCATTTTGATCGACAGCCTCTCATCATAATCTCAGTGATTTGTTTAAACCGTAATGACTGTTAGCTAAACTAACATATTGTAAACTATTCATGTTAGTGATGCGGAGGGGTAGGTGTGCTTTCTAAAAGATTAATCGACTGCTGCTTCTGCTGCTGCTTCAAGCTTTTTCTTTTTTCGATTGGCAAGGTAGACCATAAATATACCCAATTCGTATAAGATCATCAGGGGTATGGACATTAATACCTGTGAGAATATATCCGGTGGGGTAAGAATTGCTGATGCGATTACAATAACCAATAGGGCAAACTTTCGGTTGCGTCTTAAAAATGTTGTGCTGACCAGACCGATACTGCCAAGAAACCAGAATACTACCGGCAGCTGAAATACCAGACCAAATGAAAATATAAAACCCGTAGTAAATGAAATATAACGGGCGATGCTGAAATTGGGAACAAGGTCGGCTGCTGAAAATCCGATAAAAAAGTTTAGGGCATATGGAAGAACTACAAAATAGGCAAAAGAGACACCTAATAAAAAAAGAATGTACATAACCAGAGAGAGAAGAAAAGCAGCCACCCTGGGCCTGCCAACTACTGCCATTACAAGAGCAACCAACTGGTAAAGTATTATCGGAAGAGTAACTGTGGCACTGGTAATAAAAGCAAGGCGAATGTTAGCCATCAGCGCTTCAGATGGTGTCAGGAATATAAGCTGCATATCCAGCCCTGTGCTATCAAGTCCGGCATAAGCCAAATTGGCTGGCATCAATAAAATATTCCTGACAAAGTCACTAAAGCTAAAACTGACTATGGCGAACATAAAAACTAAAACTGTAATAATGATTAAACGCTTCCGCAGCTCTTCAAGCATGCGGATCACTTTTTCTTTTTCCATATTAAAGTTTATCTGAGTCCTCCTGCTAACTATTCAGGCGCCAGTTCGCCGTCATCAGTATCGCTTTGGATATAATTACGGTAGTTAACTGCTTCCAAATAAACGGCGCTTTCTTCATCTTCAACGGCTAGAATCTCATCAATAATAGTTAAAGCCTGTGCGCGATCATCCAGGTATTCACCCAGCAGAACAGCTAAGTAATAGCGTTCTTCGTTATCGGCCAGACCGGAAGCTACCCGATCTTCAAGGTAAGTAAAGAGCCACAGTGCCTCTTCCTCTGCCGTTTCAGCTTCACCGGTGGAAGATAGCAGGCTGATCAGTGTCAGGTTAGCCATGGGATCTGGTTCTTCCCGCAGCATTCCCTGCAGCGAAGCAATCTGTTCAGAAATAAGGACTTGATCAGCGCCCTGTTCAATATAAAGGTTTAATAAATCAAGGCGGTACTGGGCTTT
The DNA here is from genome assembly GCA_964456945.1 of uncultured Syntrophomonadaceae bacterium. Taxonomy (GTDB): domain Bacteria; phylum Bacillota; class Dethiobacteria; order DTU022; family DTU022; genus CAYWDA01. Next base: position 2,332 of record CAYWDA010000065.1, on the reverse strand, counting down.
ATCGGGAGCCATTTCGATCAGGGTGTCATAAAGAGCCACCAGTCGCTCATTATAGCCCACCAGTGAATCCTGATCATCGAAAAATATTTGTTGAATATAAGTGAGGTAACGATAGTTTTCAACAAGTTCCAGTAAAACAGCCTCGCTGGCCTCATGTTCATCCAGATATAATTCCAGTCTTTCAACTTCATTTTCATAATGCTCCAGGTAATCTTCAGGTTGCGGTTCAGCCTGTTGTTCGGGCAGAGAGGCCCTGCTGCCCCCGACTGCCTGGCCGATATAGACCCCAACCAGTGAAATCAGCATGCCAAGTGCAAGTATAGCCGCAACGATACCAGCCCAACGCTGTTTTTTAATATCTTTTGCTCTGACTTTATTGCGTGCCAAAAGAAATCCCTCCGGGTCATTTAGTTACCTTAAAATGGTAGCCAAGCTGCCTCTATAACAATCCAGGTCGCCTACTAATCGTCCAACTTAACCATTAAGCGTCCGCAGTTTTCACAATACACCATCGCACCTGGATTGTAAAGATGGCCTTTTAAGCCAGAGGAGATAAAAACGCGGCAGCCTCCGCAAAGTTCACCGGTTACTTTAGCCATAGGGCGTCCATGAAATTTGTCGAATAGAATATTGTACTTATTCAGGTATTTAGGTTCTATCTGCGCAGCCAGGCTGTCGCGTTCAGCCTGAACAGATCTGAGCTCTGCGTTTAGATTATCCAGTTCCATAACCAGGGCAGCTTCTTTTTCGCCAAGTTCTTTTTCACATGTTGCCATTTCACCCACCACCGTGCGAAGAGCCATATCCTGTTCCTCGACCGATTCCATCAAAAGCAGGGCGGCATCTTCTGTTTTCAGTTTTTCAGCCGCGAGCAGATCCATCTTTTGCAACATCTGTTCAAGCTCTTTTGCTGTGGTTTTGCCATCATACATTTTATCATAAAGCTTTTTACGATCATCTACTATCTTCTGGGTCTTCATCTCCAGCGCTCTCAAAGTTTTGCGATCTTCTTTCAGCGTCTCATCAAGTTGACTGTAGCTGCTTTTAAGTTCATCAAGCCTTTCTCTTAATTCACCGACACCGCAGAGCCATGGTCGTTCTTCCAGCTGTTGCCGGATATTGCTGATTGCAAGATCAAATTCTTGTAATTCCCAAAGCAATTTTAGCTGCATCTGCATCACCCTTTCGGCTAAATAATAAAAAAAGGTAGGTTTGCACCTACCCTTAAAAATTTAGTTCCAGCCTGCCTGAACCAAGGTCTGTAGAAGGACCCCGGTTTTAAAACCATCCGCCTTTAATCGGCTCTCAAGATATTGCTGAAGATATTGCAATGCCGGCATTTCAGTAGCGTCGTGCCCGGCGTCAATCAGGGCAATGCCCAGAGATTGGGCCAATTTAAGGTCGTGATAGCGAAAATCACCGGAAATATAGAGATCGGCTCGCCGGTAGGCAGCGTGCTCGATTAACGAACCACCGCTACCCCCGCAAAGCGCGACCCGCTTGATCTGCGTTTTTGCTGAGGCCGCAAATCTTATACTTTCTGTTTTGAGCCGCTCGCGGCATACCTGCAGCAATTGATCAACACTGAGTGGTTCTGCGAGATCTATCACCAACCCCATACCGATTGCCCTGCCTTCAAGATCAAGGGGGTAAAGGTCATAGGCCACTTCTTCGTAAGGATGAGCCCGCAGCAAAGCCCGCAGAACATTAGCTCTGCGGGTTGCCGGCAGAATGGTTTCCAGACGCACTTCATCTACAGTCTCTAGCTGGCCGCTGCTGCCTATATAGGGCTTAGTACCGTCAGCAGGCATGAAGGTTCCCTGCCCTTCCGTTTGAAAGGTGCAATGGCTGTAACTTCCAATCTGTCCGGCTCCGGCGGCCGCCAAAGCTTCGCGGATATCATCTTCGTGACCAACCGGAATAAAAACTACCAGTTTTAAAAGCTGCTCGTTGCCGGTTTTCTCCAGCAGTGTTATACTTTCAGCTTGCAAGCCCAATCTTTTTGCCAGATGGTGGCTGACACCCTGGGGGGCAGCATCAAAATTAGTATGAGCGCTAAAGATATGCCGCCTGTTTCTAATGGCCGAGGCAACAAAATTTCCGGCGGGCGTACTTTCATCTATAGAAGATAGCTTGTTGTAGAACAGTGGGTGATGCGTGACCAGCATCTCTGCCCCGCTGGCAATTGCTTCATCAAGAGCAGCCTGGTCAGGGTCGAGCGCGACGAGAATTTTACTTACCTCTGCATCCGGATCACCCAGCTGCAGCCCTACGGGGTCTCCGGGCAGGGCGATTGATGCGGGGGCAATATCCTCCATGTAGGCCATGACTT
>CAYWDA010000064.1:0-1919 GCA_964456945.1 uncultured Syntrophomonadaceae bacterium | reverse complement strand
CGGCGGTATACCGGTTATCGAAAAAGAAGACGGTTCGCTTGAAGGTATTGCTGCTGTTATTGATAAAGACCTTGCGTCGGCCAGGCTGGCCAGCGATATCGGCGCCGATGTATTAATGATCTTAACCGAAGTTGAGAAGGTCTCTCTTAATTTCAACAAACCTGATCAGAAGGATCTTAACCAGGTTACTGTTGCAGAAGCCGAAAAGTATATTGCCGAAGGACATTTTGCCCCGGGCAGTATGCTGCCTAAGATTCAGGCCGCAGTAAATTATGTGAAGCAAAATCCTGGTAAAAAGGCGATCATTACTTCGCTCTTCAAATCACTTGAAGCTTTGGAAGGCAAGACAGGAACCGTGATCAGCTAACTAAAAAAACGGGGAGTGGTTTTTATGCCAACGATATTCTTTTACGGACCCGACATGGAACAGGAAAAGAAAAGGGAGCTGGTTCGCTCTTTTACCGAAGCAGCGAGTAAAGCTACCGGTATTGATAAGTCAGCTTTTGTAGTTTACCTGCGCAAATCAATGCCAGATGAGGTTGGCGTTGGCGGTGAGCTGCTATCAGACAGGCAGAAGAGATAACTTTGCGCGAAAGAGAGGTTGGCCAATGAAAAAAGCTCTTTTAAACGGTCTTAGTTTTGTTTTGCTTATGTTCCTTACAGGATGTTCGGAAAGTGCCGAGCCGGTCAGTGAGGATGATAACTCAATGCCCCCTGAAGTGCTTGAGGAGGAAGAAACTGATGTTGCTGATCCTGAAGATCCACAGAATCAGCCTTACCTGGTAGTGGTTTACGAGCAGGAAGGTCAATTGATGGTTGCTTTCGGTTATAACGCTCCGCGACCGCTGACCAGTGGGCCTAATGATAGTAACCCGGTTATTTCAGCGGACGGCAGCCAGGTTGTTTTTCAACGCAGCCTGGTAAGTGGTTTGGCAGAACTGCCTCGCTTTGAGCTGTGGGTGATTGGCATCGATGGTTTAGATGAAAGGCCGCTGGTTACTCTCGATATGCTGCCCGGTGAAATGGAAGTAACAATTGATTCACCAGATGAGGTTATGCTTGATCGCTTACCATGGCGAGTTGCCTGGGTCGGAGAAAGCGATAAAGTTGCTTTTAATACTATTCTTGAAGCAGGTTATGGTTTATCGACCTATGACGATTTGTGGATTGCCGATACGGCAACAGGATCCGTTAACCATGTGCTGCCTGATGGTCAGGGAGGTTCTTTCGCTTTTTCACCGGATGGAAGCGCGCTGCTGGTCGCCGACGCAGAATCGGTTTCTATGATGGCTGCAGACGGCAGTAATCGTCGCGAGTTGATCAGTTTTCCTTTTGTCAATACAGCAAGCGAATATGCTTTTATGCCCCAACCTGTCTGGGCTCCTGACAGCAGTTATGGTCTGGTGGCCATTTGCGGGCCGGAGCCATTCGGTGGACCAGAAGATTCTTATACAACTCTCTGGCGGCTGCCGCTTACAGGTGAAGTTGAAGAGCTAATGACTGTAACCGGCTTAAATCTTAACCAGGCTATGAGCGGCAATCTTTTCAGCCCGGATGGTGAACATATTGCCTACACGGAAGGCGAATTTATGGAAGGCAACACCTATATAGCAACCCTCGATGGAACAATTCTTACCACAAACAGCTATGCTTATCATTATTATGGCTGGTCCACGGATGGCAGTTTAATCATCCTTTACCGCGATACCCCTTTCCTGGCGGGAACCAATAGAGCGGAACAGGAATTGGACAAACCTGAAGAGATTGATGCCACATCAGCCCTTTACAAGTGGGTTGGCCCAAAAACATATATTGGCCTTGATTTTTCATATTTAGAAGAAGATTATACTCTCTGGGTGACAGAAATAGATGGCGAATCACGCATTATCGATACTGGTGTATATAGTTTTGATGCGGCG
>CAYWDA010000063.1:0-4456 GCA_964456945.1 uncultured Syntrophomonadaceae bacterium | reverse complement strand
ATTATTCGCGATGGTCTGAAGAACGTTGCTGCCGGGGCAAACCCGATGATTATGAAGCGCGGTATTGAAAAAGCAGTTGCTGTTGCTCTGAAAGAACTTGAAAGCATGAGCAAGCCGGTTGAAACTAAAGAAGATATTTCGCAGGTTGCTGCAATTTCAGCCAGTGATGAAACTGTTGGCGCTCTGATTGCTGAAGCAATGGAGAAGGTTGGCAAAGACGGTGTTATCACCGTTGAGGAATCAAAAGGATTTACAACCGACCTGAAAGTTGTTGAAGGTATGCAGTTTGACCGCGGCTATATTTCCCCCTACATGGTAACTGACACCGAGAAAATGGAAGCGGTTCTTGAAGATCCGTTTATCCTTTTAACCGACCGCAAAGTCAGCTCTATTCATGATCTGCTGCCGCTGCTGGAGAAAATCGTCCAGAAAGGCAAGCAACTGCTCTTAATCGGAGAAGACGTAGAAGGTGAAGCGCTGGCAACTCTGGTTGTCAACAAACTGCGCGGCACTTTCACCTGCGTTGCTGTAAAAGCTCCTGGTTTCGGTGATCGCCGCAAAGCGATGCTCGAAGATATTGCCGTACTGACCGGCGGCGAAGTTGTTTCTGAAGATCTCGGCATCGACATGAAAAATGTTGAACTCGAAATGCTCGGTCGTGCCCGCCAGGTACGGATCAGCAAAGAAGAGACCGTTATTGTTGATGGTGCCGGCGAATCGGATGTAATCAAGAAGCGCATTGCCCAACTGCGTGTGCAGATTGAAGATACAACCTCTGATTTTGACCGCGAAAAACTGCAGGAGCGTCTGGCTAAATTGGCTGGCGGTGTTGCTGTTATCGAAGTTGGCGCTGCAACTGAAACCGAAATGAAAGAAAAGAAACTGCGCATTGAAGACGCCCTTTCGGCAACCCGTGCTGCAGTTGAAGAAGGTATTGTTCCCGGCGGTGGAATCGCTTACCTGAACGTGGCAAGCGCATTTGGCCAACTGGAAAAAGACCTGACCGGCGATGAAGCAACTGGTATGATGATCGTTAAGCGTGCCCTGGAAGACCCGGTACGCGTGATTGCCAGCAATGCCGGCGCAGAAGGCTCTGTAGTTGTTGAGAAGATCAAGTCAATGGAAAAAGGTACTGGCTATAACGCAGCAACCGGCGTATTCGAGAATATGATGAAAGCCGGTATCGTTGACCCGGCGAAAGTTGCCCGCTCAGCGATCCAGAATGCAGCCAGCATTTCTGCACTGTTCCTGACCACCGAAGCTGTTGTAACCGACCTGCCAGAAAAAGATGGCGGCGGAATGCCCGGCGGAATGGGCGGAATGGGCGGCGGAATGCCGATGATGTAAGTTTTGCCTGGCACCGGTTTAAGTTAGCCGGTTTTATATAGAGGATCCCCCTGTCAAATGAGGCAGGGGGATTTTTTGTTGCTCGACAATTGTTTGATAATACTTTATAATCTGTTTAATGGTTTAATATTTGCCGAGCGAAAACATAATGCGGAGGTGGCCGATAGTGATCGATTTTTCTTTGAGCGAGGAGCAGTTGGCAGTTCAGAAAATGGCCAGGGATTTTGCCCAGAAGGAGATTTTGCCGGAAGCTGCCGGGTTTGACCGCAGTGGCGATTATCCAACGGAGATAGTAAAGAAAGCCTTTAAAGCCGGCCTGGTTTACGGAGCGATACCAGAAGAGTATGGTGGAGGCGGCTTAACAGCTTTTGACCAACTGCTCGTTGCCGAGGAGCTATCGGCAGGTTGTGCCGGCATTGGCAGCTGCATAGCTATCAACAGCCTGGCGGCTATTCCACTAGTCTACTTCGGCAGTGAAGAACAGAAAGCTGAGCATCTGGTAAAGATTTGTGATGAAGAAAAGCTATTGGCGCTCTGTGTGACTGAACCGGGTGCCGGTTCAGATGTTTCGGCGATCACTTCTACGGCTAAGCGGGAAGGTGAAAGCTATACAATCTGCGGTAACAAAACGTTTATTACAAACGGCGGGGTAGCCGATTACTATATTGTGTTCGCCAGCGTTGACCGTTCACTCGGCCATAAAGGAATTACGGCTTTTTTGGTGCCCCGTGAAACTGAAGGCGTTTCAGTCGGCAAAAAGGAAGATAAAATGGGGCAGCGGGCAGCTAATACGACAGATGTAATTTTCGATAATGCTGTGATTCCGGCGGCAAACCGCATTGGGGAAGAGGGTATGGGCTTTAAAATTATTATGCAGACTTTTAACCACTCCCGCCCTGGGGTTGGCGCTTCGGCAGTCGGTGTTGCGCGCAGCGCCATGGAGTATGCCATTAAATATGCCGGGCAGCGGGAACAGTTCGGCCTGCCAATCCTGATGCACCAGGCGGTAATGTTTATGCTGGCCGATATGGCTAAAGATATAGATGCCGGGCGCCTGCTGGCCTGGCATGCCGGCTGGAAGGCGAGTCAGGGTCTTGATAACTCAAAGGAGGCGGCAATCGCCAAAGTTTTCTGCGGCGATATGGTGATGCGCGTAACAACTGATGCTGCCCAGGTTTTGGGCGGCTATGGCTATATTAAAGATTACCCGGTTGAAAAACTGATGCGCGATGCCAAGGTTTTCCAGATTTATGAAGGCACAGCCCAGATCCAGCGTTTGTTGATCGGGCGGGCTCTCTATAAAGAGTTTTTTTAATAATGACTTAATGAAGTGGGCATAAGTTTAGGCCGGATTGCAGCAGGGAAGGGTTAGATAATGAAAAGATTTTTCAAAAACCTGGTCGGCTTCAGCGGTTTTCCCTTGCTGTTGTTTGTGTTCCTGACCTTTCTGCTTCTCTCAACAGCGCTGGGCTTTAATCACTATCGAACCAGTTATGTTTACGTGGTATCTCTGGATGATGTGGAGTTGGGTGTGGTTGCTGAGGCTAAAGATATTCAAAAATTTGTTGATCACCTGGTTAGACGGTGCGGCGATCTTTACGGGCTTGAAATTCAACTAAAAGAACAGTTAGTCCTAAGCAGAGAGTTTAGAGCCCACAGCACCCCCGATCTTGATGAAATTCGTGATATTATCCGCCAGGAAGTTTCTTTTATAACCAATGCTTACCTGATTAATGTTGATGGCAAGCCTTTTATACCTGTTGCTGAGAAAGTGGTTCTCGATGAAGTGGTTGATTCTCTCTTGGATTTGTACACTGAAACAGCCGGTCTAGAGAGCAGTGGAGCTGAAGTCATTGAAGCAACTATAGTTGAAGAACTGCAACTGGAAGAATGTGTTGTTTCTCCGGATAGCCTTTTTACCCGCGACGAAATAGTTACATTGTTGACAACTAACAATTTTTCAACGCCAGCTAGACAACTTGAAGGTCCTTCGACAATTCCCGGACAGCAAAGCATTCTAAGCGGCCGTTACGCTGATGCTCATCTTTCTCTGCGTAACCTGGCCTCTGACGCGAGCGAAATTGTGATAAGTGTCAGAACAGTAGAAGCGGTAACGGTTATTGAAAGTATTCCTTTTCCAGTTGAATATGTAGATGACAACACCAAATATGTAAACCAAAGTGAGATAACCAGTCCGGGAAAAGACGGAGAGAAGGAAGTAGTCTATCATCTAGTCCGGGATAACGGGGTTGAAATTGAGCGCATAGTGATAGAAGAAATAATCATTGAGGAGCCTGAAACACAGATTGAATCAGTTGGCCGCAAAGAGTTAGCAGCCTACGGCAGCAGTAACTTTATCTGGCCGGTGCAGGGTGAAGGGACAATTTACCCGAACCAGGGCTTCAGGCCTGGTCACAACGGAATTGATATTCATATTGCTCACGGTACTAATGTTCTTGCTGCTGACAGTGGTACTGTTGTTTATGATGGATGGGGAAGCACACAGGGAAACTACCTGATTCTACAGCATGGCAGTTATTGGACCCTCTACCTTCACAACAGCGCTCACCTTGTGAAACAAGGCGACAGGGTCACCAGGGGCCAGGCTATTGCCAAGGTTGGCGCTACCGGTCGGGCAACAGGGTCGCACCTGCACTTCGAAGTGCGGGTTGATGACGGAACACGACAGTGGAATTCGTACTATCAACACCAGCCAGTTGATCCAATGCAATTTTATCTGCGGTAATTAATTTGCTGTTTGCAGAACAACCCTCCCTGGGCCGGGGAGGGTTGTTTTGTAAAAAAGATTAAAATGCTAACTTACTTGGCAAGAATCTTTTCGAGCGAAGCAATTGACTGGTCGATCAGTTCCTGCGGGTAATCGACATCTTTGATTTTACCGGCCAGATAGTCATCGTAGGCGGTCATATCAAAGTGGCCGTGGCCGCTCAGGTTAAAGAGAATGGTTTTCTCTTCACCTGCTTCAGTGCATTCTCTGGCTACATCGATCGCGCCCTGGATTGCGTGGGCCGATTCAGGCGCAGGAAGGATGCCTTCCGAACGGGCGAATGTAAGAGCTGCTTCGAAAACACTTTCCTGACCGTATGCC